>CAXUBM010000034.1:0-12183 GCA_964249235.1 uncultured Acetobacteraceae bacterium
GGCTTCGCCGATCGCCAGCCTCGAACGGCCCGGCGTGACGGCCCGGTCCACCTGGTGCTGGACAGCACGGGGCTGCAGCTGTTCGGTCAGGGCGAGTGGGATGCCGCCAAGCATGGCCGGGCACGTCGGCGATGGCGCAAGCTCCACCTCGCCGTAGACGCCAGCAATGGCGAGATCGCCGCGCACGCGCTGACCGACGGCAACGCCGACGATGCAGCGCAGGCGCCGGCTCTGCTCAGGCAGGCGGAAGGCGTGATCGCCAGCGTGACAGCAGATGGCGCTTACGACGGTGACCCGGTCTACCGAGCCGCCGCGGAGTGTCGGCACGACCCGCCACCGGATGTCGTCATCCCGCCGCGTGCGTCCGCAGTGCCGAGCACCGACGACCCCGCCTGCCAGACCATACGCGACCGCCACATCCACCTCATGGCCGAGAAGGGCCGTATCGGCTGGCAGAGAGCGACCGGATACGGCAGACGCAACCACGCCGAGACCGCGATCGGCCGATACAAGCACCTTATCGGTCCCAAACTGCGCGGCCGCACTCTGACCGCTCAGCAAGGCGAGGCAGCGATCGCCATAGCCCTGCTGAACCGGATGATCCGCATCGCTAAGCCCCATTCAGTTCGTCAAAGCTAACGGGCGCGCTGGGACGAGCCACCTTCAGACTACGGTCCGGTCCGTGCAACAAAGCCGATTGCCGCGGCAATCGGCGAAGGCCAGCGTCTTGTCGTCCGCGACCTTCAGGAAGCCGGATGGTCCGCCGCGGTGCTGGATATAGGGCCAGCCCGTCTCGGAGACGGTCGCCATATAGAAGCTGTCGCGCTGGGCGATAAAGGCCGCCTCATCGGGCGTGAACCTGTCGGACTTGCGACCGCTCTTGAAGTTCTGCCAAAGGCGATCGATGCCCATTGCCATCTGTGCGGCGCGGACGCTCGGCGTCACGGCGATGTCGATCAATCCATAGGACATGGTGGGGCTCCTCCGCATGAGAGGGAGCGGGCTGGCGGCCGAAGCGACTGCCAGCCCGCGCCTGGTGTCAGGCGCCGCCGGCGGTGTAGACGACTGGAAAGTCGATGTCGGTCTGCGCGACCACGTTGAGCAGGTTGGTGAAGATGTTCTCGGCCGCGACAGCGATAATCTCGACGATCTGGCCGTCGGAGAACCCGGCGCCGCGGACCGCCTTGATGTCGTCGTCGCTGACCTGGCCGCGCTCGCGCACCACCTTGACGGCGAAGCGCACGGCCGAATCCGCCTTTGCGTCACCCGACTCGCCCTTGCGGTTGAGGGCGATCTCCTCCGGCGTGATTTTCGCCAGGTTCAGCCCAAGATAGCTGTGCGCCGACAGGCAGTAATCGCAGCCATTCATCTGGGCGACGGCCAGCGCGATCCGCTCGCGCGTTTTGACGTCGAGCGTCTTGGCAAGCGCGCCGTTGTTGCCGGTGAAGCCCTGCAGCGCGGCCGGGCTGGCGGCGATCAGGCGGTACATGTTGGGGACGACGCCGAGCTGCTTATGCACGGTGTCGAGTATTGGCTTCGAAGCCTCTGGGGCATCGTCGCGGGCGGGGATTGTCAGACGGGACATGGCTTTTTCCTTGGCGGGGCCGAAACCGGAGCGGTTCGTGCTGTCGCGGAGGTAGCTAGTTTCATGGAAGGGGATAATCCGGCATGTTTGGGAAATCAGTTCTCGGGATGCGGAATAATCTTGGACCGGCTCGAAGCCATGGCGATCCTGTTGCGGGTGATCGACACGGAGAGTTTCTCGGCCGCCAGTCGGGAGCTGGGCGTGCCCCTGGCGACCGTGAGCCGGAAGGTGGGTGAGCTTGAAGCCCATCTGGGGACCAGGCTTCTGACCCGCACCACCCGCAAGGTCACGATGACCGATGCCGGCGCCGCCTATGTGGTTTCGGCCAGGCGTATCCTCGATGAAGTGGACGAGATCGAGCGCGTCACTGCCGGCGAATTCCAAGCGCCGCGTGGCGAGCTGGTCGTCACGGCGCCGATCTTTTTCGGCCGCCTGCACATCCTTCCGGTCATCGCAGAGTTCCTGGCCGCCTATCCGGAGATCAACGTCCGGCTGGTGCTGGCGGATCGCAACCTTCACCTGCTCGACGATCAGGTCGATATGGCGGTGCGGATCGGCGACCTGCCGGACAGCAGCATGGTGGCCACGCGCATCGGTTCGATGCGGACGGTCGTGTGCGCCAGCCCGAAGCTGCTTGCCGCGCACGGCATACCCAGGGCGCCCGAGGACCTGGCCGGTCTACCCAGTGTCAAATTCGATTTCTTGTCGCCGGCTTCAGCCTGGCCGTTCCGGCGCAAGACGACGAAGCGCAATGTCGACGTCCCCATCCGGCCGCGTCTCTCCGTCTCCACCGCCGAGGCGGCGGTCTGGGCCGCAGCCCATGGCATCGGCGCCACCCGCGTGCTCCACTATCAATGCGCTGACGCCTTAGGTGACGAATCCCTTCGGATCATCCTGGCAGACTTCGAGGTCGAGCCGCTTCCGGTTCACTTGATCCACGCGAGACGTGGCGCGCTCCCTTCGAAGATGCGGGTCTTCCTGGACTTCGCCGCGGGTCGGCTAAGGGAAAGGCTGACCTGACTCTGACCTGTAGGCTCCAGTCCTTTCGGGTTTTCGCACAGCCCGGGGGTGTCCCCACAGAAGGGTGGGCGTCGGCAGAAGATGCCGGCCAGGGGGAAAGCTTTCCCACTCACAGGCCGTCTCTCCCCATCGGCGTCCGAAGTTGGCGTCAGGCTTCCACGCGAGCGAGAGCGCGCCAGAAGGAGGTCGCGGCGTCGGGCAGCATGGTTGTTGTCGAGGCCGCCCCCATTGGTCCCAGTCGTCGCGGCCCTGATCATGCTGCTGCATTCGGTCTCGGAGAGTCGGCCCTGGACGATATCACGGACCAATTGGCATCCGCTTACTACGCCACAGAGCCGAATATCGAAGATAACTTCCTCGGCTTCCTCGAAGCAACTCGTCAAGGCGCTCCGAGTCTACATGGCAGCGTTTGAGGATTTCTTTCTGCACTCGCTGCGTGAAGCCAGAGATCTTGTTGTAGACCGAGACCGCCTCGTCGCCAGAGTGTCGCCGTTATCGTCGTGGTTTGCGCAACACGCGATGTCTGACCGAACCCAAGTCGACGAGCGGCTTGGGTCAAACCGCCTGGTGACATTACGCGTCGTATACTGGAGTGCAGCGACGGCGTCAGCCAGGACGTCGCGCCGGCTCAATTTTGCCCGTGTCGATGAACTGACGGTGCCGCACGATTTTGCCATCTTTCACTTCCCAAATGTGGGAGTAGTCAACCTCCACATGCTTACCGGTCACTCGGTTTGTCCCTTTAAATTGTCCTACTGATACAACCTTGCCGCCGTCACAGATAAATTCGTGCGGCGTTAGCGTGTAGGGGTCCCACTCCTGCATCGCTGGCCTGAGCATGCCTTCGAGCACTTTCTGCGGCCCGCGTCCGTCGACCTTGTAGTTCATCATTGTGATCCACTCGATGTCGTCGGACATCAGGGCCAGCGCACCGCCCGCATCGCCGGCGGTCAATCTCGCATATAGCTCTTTCACGATCTCAAGGGGGGGTCCCATCGTTGAAGTCCTCTCTTTGTCTGCAGGGCCCGCATCGAGGGCTTCGATGCAGGGTTGGCCTGCCGTTAGCAGCTAAAGGTTTTCGACGCAGATCAGGTAAGGCGGCGTCGCTGGGACATCGCATCGGAACAGAAACTCCGCTGGTGCCCGATTGCGTTGGCCTGTCGTCCCGCCGTGCTCCATCCACACCCAATAGAGTACGAACGTGTCGCGTCCACGCCGTGCCGGCCTGCGCCGAGCATTGCCGCTGTTGATCGGGGAAACGAACGCTCGGTCGCCGTAATCACGGAACAGCTTGGCGGCATCGAAGGTCATCAAGGACTGGAGGCGAGATCCGCACGCCTTCAAATGCCGATACATCCTCTCCCGGTCGGGCCACAAGAAAACGTGCTCATTGACCAGCGCGTACCAATCGCTTGGCTCCATGCCGTCATCCAGCGCTGGCGCTAGGGCCGCCGGCGGCATGGGGACCTGATCACGGATAAGTATTCCCTGCAGGCGCAAATGCGTAGAGCGGTGACCGCGAAGGAGAGCGATCCTCTCCTGATAGGGCAGCCCGTGCCGCGCCAGTAGCTTCGCCGTGCTCATTAAACCTTGCTCGAGGATCGAACTGAGGTTCTCCCCTTCCGCAAGGTGGAAGATGTGCTGCGGGGTGGACCGCCGTACGAGCTGCCGCAACGCTGTCCCCTGACTCTTTGGCCCACCTGAGGATCCGCCAAGCTGCACTTCGTGGCTCATCGCGGCGCCACCGCGTTCGGCCCCGACACCTCAAGACGCGGGAGGTCCGGTCGCGAATGGTGACCTCTGCTATCCAGGTTCTGGCGGGCCTCGGCTACTGGTCGGGCAGTGAGCTCAGCAGCCACAATACACTCCTCGCCGATAAAGGGGCCGGCGACGATCTCGCCGTTAAAGGTGACGATGCGCGAGCTGCCTTCCTGCCACGGCGCCTTGGCGCTCAGCATGGCTCCACGCATGGGAAGACGCTATAGAAATCATAGCTTGTCTGAAGGCCGGTTTGTCATGCCAACTTCTCTCAGCAGGTTTGCCAACGGTCGTTGCCAGCCTAGCCTGCCCGCTCTCGCTGTCGCTTAGCCAAGTTCGATCCTTTATCAGGTCGACGATGGTCGAGGAGTGATCAGTTCCAGACGCGCGATCTCGAGCTACCTCACTACGCAACCGGTATGGTCGGGTCTTGGAAACGTTCTAGACTAAATTGTCGCATTCTAGGCTCGTGCCCTTTTCAGCAGATAGAAGCTCTTTGAATTCAGACGGGGATGATCTGACGCGGCGATGCTAGCACGATCTCTGGCAGAGGCATTATCGCCGGAGTCCGCCTACGGCGCGGTCGACTCGTCAGATCCATACGAGGCGCGAAATTTGCTCGGCGTCATCCCTTAGGCCTGCCTGAAGGCGGCAGACAGTCGGGTCAGCTCAAGGCCGACTGCAGCTGAAATCGCGGTGATCGACATCCTTGTCTCGAGAAGCAGTCGCTTCCCCTTACGCAGGCGGAGACAGCGCAAGTGGGCGAGTGGCGTATTGCCGACGGAACGCTTGAAAATCGCGAAAAATCGCGCCCGCCGGAGCCCCATTAGGTCGACGAGCGTAGACACATCGATCTCTTCTGAGAGATGGTCGTGCAGGTGATCGATAACGTGACGTAGCTGCGACTTCGTCATGTCGACCTCTTTCCAAGTCGATGAATGAGCCAGACCCATTCTTCCCGGCGTTCCGCGGCGTCGACGGTAAGAGCTCGCCCACGCGGTCTTGGTAGCGCCCTGCGCCGCCGGACGTGCCATCGCCGGCAGCCTGCGGTGCTTGTCGCGACACTCCTGTCGTTTCCTCGTGAAATCGTTCTTGAAAGCAGCCTTAGTGACCTCAACGCCTAGCCCTGATGGCGCGCCATGAACTCGAGAATAAGGCGTGCGATTTCATCGTTCTTCTCCTCCAATGCGAAGTGTCCGGCGTCCAACAGATGGATTTCCGCATCTGGCAGGTCGGCGTGGAACGCCGTTGCACCCGCCGCGATGAAGGACGGATCGTTGGCGCCCCAGGCGACCAGCGTCGGCGGCCTATGTTCGCGAAGCCACGCCTGCCAAGTGGGGTAGGATGCGGTGTTCGTGCGGTAGTCGTAAAGCAAGGCCGTTTGGATCTCGCGCTGCCCGGACCTCGAGAGATGGGCGAATTCGTCGGTCCAGCTGGCCGAATCATAGGCCTCCGAATGAGAGGTGCCGGCCAGGTGTCGTTGCTTTGTCGCTTCAAAGGACAGAAAGGTGTCGACGACCTCCTGATGCGCTGCCGGATCGGCCCAAAATTCCGCGATCTTCGCCCATTTCGGCCCGAGTCCAGCTCTGTAGGCGTTACCACTCTGGACGATTAGCGCGTGCAATCGCTCAGGATGGGCCAGGATGATGCGGAAACCGACCGGCGCCCCGTAATCGAACAGATACAGCGTGTAGCGGGTGATCTTGAGCTGCTCGAGCAGCGCGTCAATTGTCCCGGCGAGATGATCGAAGGTGTAACGATACACGGCCGGCGACGGCGTGTCGCTCTGTCCGAAGCCTGGGAAATCCGGGGCGACGACGTGATAGCGCGTCGCCAGCAGCGGGATCAGCATATTGTATCCCTGCGAAGACGAAGGAAACCCGTGCAGCAGCACGATGGTGAGCGCGTCCCTGGGGCCCGCCTCCCGATAGAAAACTCCGACGCCATCGACCTCGGTGCGGTGATACGTCGTTGTCGCCGTGGTCGACGAGACGAGGCTTGCCGCCGCCGCGGAGCCCGCAAGCGCCGCGCCTAGCACCGCGGCTCCAACCGTATCAGGGTTCATCGTCTTGCTCCTATCGATGACGTCAGACGCGCGCGTGCGTCCTGGCGAGGCACCTTCCGGATTGCGGTCTCTTCGGTGAAGGGGGAGGCGGGGACGGCTCATGCATGTTCTCATGCTCGGGCCGGCATTCCTGCCGACCTGTTTGTCGGTCAGAGCACCTTTGTTTCGCCGCCATCGACGCGGATCGCCGTACCCGTGATCCAGTGGCTGTCAGGGGCGAACAGGAAGGCGACGGCGTTGGCGATGTCGTCCGGCCGCCCGTAGCGGGCGATGCCGACCTCGGCCGCGAACTGATCGACCGCCGCGTCGAGCGAGAGACCATGCGCGTCGGCAAAGCCCTGAAGCATCGTCCTGCGACGGTCGGTCATCACCGATCCGGGCAGGATCGTGTTGACCTGCACGCCGTCCTTGACGCCCCGATCGGCGAAGGCCTTGGCGAGCGCCAGGATCGCCGCATTGATCGTGCCGATAGCGGCGAGGGACGCTTTGGGTGTGTAGGCGGACGTGCCCGACGTGATCGCGACCGAGCCGTGCGACGACCTGAGCGCATCCCAGGCTGCGATCGTGAGGCGGCGGGCGGAGTGGAACTTGAGCGCAAGGCCGTCGTCCCATTGCTCATCCGTGAGCGCGAACAGGTCGGCCTGGGCGACGGCGCCGGCGATACAGGCGACGGCATCGATCCTGCCGAAGGCGTCGCGCGTCGCAGCGACGATGGCTCCGGCGGCATCCGGCTGGCGCAGATCTCGGGCGAAGACGAGTGGTTCCGCTCCCGCCGCCCTGACCGCATCAGCTGTCTCAGTCAGGGTTTCCAGTGTCCGCGCCACCAGCGCCACGGCACCGAAGTCTCGGGCGAGGCGGGTAGCGGTCGCACACCCAATGCCGCGGCTCGCGCCAGTGACGATGGCCACGCGGCCCGTCATACGCGAGCCTGGGCAATCGCCAGCGTGTCAATATACTGGCGAAAAGTGGTGATTTTACCGTAGCTGACGGTCCAGACGTGGGCGTAGCGGGCCTCGGAAGTCTTGCCGGTGGCGCCGTGGACGCCTTTGAAATCGCCGAGCGACACCACAGTCTCGCCTTCGGTCACGAACTCGGTGGGCACGAGCGAGAAGCTGGCCCACTCCGCCATCAGGGGCTTAAACAGCCCTTCGGCGACGGAGCCGGGGCCACGACCTTCGACCTTGTAGTGCCACATGGTGGTCCACTGGATGTCGGAGGCCATCAGGCCTAGGGCGCCAGCGGCGTCGCCCGTGGCAAGCTTGTCGTAGAAGTCGCGGATGACGTCTGTCGGGGTCGCGGTCATGATCAGCCTCGGTCAGAGTGGGTCCGCGCTCAGCGGCTTTGAAGGTCAGGTGGAGCGGGGCGCCCCGAGGGCGTGCCGCTGCGGCCGAGTGTCAGCGCAGGTGCTTGGCGAGGAAGTCGCGCATAGCCGCGCCGATTTCGCGGGCATGGGTCTCCAGGGCGAAGTGGCCGCTATCGACGAAGCGGACCTCGGCGTCCGGGACGTCCCGCTTGAAGGCTTCGGCGCCCGGCGGGACGAAGAAGGGGTCGTTCTTGCCCCAGATGGCCAGCACCGGCGGTTGCCTGTCTCGCAGATAGGCCTGAATGTCGTCGTAGAGCGCGACGTTCGTCTTGTAGTCGCCGAGCAGGTCCAGCTGGATCTCGTCGTTGCCTCGGCGCGCCAGGTAGAAGTCGTCGAGGTTGCGGCCGTCGGGCGATACCAATGCTGGGTCGCTCACGCCGTGGGTGTATTGGAACAAGGTGGTCTGCGGGGCCAGGAAGCCGCGCAAGGCGTCACGGTTGGCCTGGGTGGGCTCGTTCCAGTAGGCCTGGACGGGGGCGAAAGCCTCGGACACGCCTTCGAGGTAGGTGTTGCCGTTCTGAGAAACGATCGCGCTGACGCGGTCAGGATGAGCCATTGCTAGACGGAAGCCGACCGGGGCGCCGTAGTCGAATACGTAGATACCGAACTGTTTAAAGCCGAGCACCTCGGTGAAGCGGCTGATCACCTTCGTGATGTTTTCGAAAGTGTAGGCGAAGACGTCGCGGGCAGGTTGCTCGGTCATGCCGAAGCCGGGTAGGTCCGGGGCGACGACGTGGTACTTGCCCGCCAGCTCCGGAATGAGGTCGCGGAACATGTGGCTGGCACTGGGGAAGCCGTGCAGCAACAACACGACACGAGCACTCGGATCGCCAGCGGAACGGTAAAACAGTTTCAGGCCATCGACGTCAACGATGTTGAAGCGCACGGTCATCACGCAATCTCCCGGGTCCGGCGCCGGCCGCCCTGTTCAGCGAGGACGTTGTTGCCCTTTCCGGGCTGGTCGGGTAGCGGTCGAGTCCGGGAAGCGGCCTTCCACTTTGTGGGAGGGCCAAGGGCTTGTGACCAAAGCTTCCATCGTGGTCGTCGGACCAGACATCTCACCCGTTGGTCTTCGACCGGGGCCTCTCAGGAAGAACGGCGATTGCTGGAGTATGTAGCGCTCGAGACCGACCGGTCCGATCACTCCGCCACGTCAAAGGTCGAATTTCAAAACACGTAGGAGGTCATGCCGGGCTTTGGCGCGTCAGCTGGGCTGGACCGCTTGTCGCCAGGTGCAACCAGATGAAACTGGTCGCGCGAAGCCCGGGATGAGCGTGCATTCGCCGCACCGCTGCCGGAGAGATCGTGCGAGAGCAGGATCGTCAAGGCCGAGACGTCGCCGGCCTCGCGGGAGCTGATCGTTCGGCCCTGCGCCGGGCAAGTGTTCGGACAGGTGACGCAGACATCCAAAGGCGACCTGAACCGAAGATAGCCGCTGAGAGCTGCGCCTGCTTGCAAAACCTACCCTCTTCGCCTCCCAATCCTCCGGCGAACTAGCGACCGCAGAGCTGTATACAACATTCGGTAGAGCAATGGATCGTATCGACGCGATGCAGGTGATGCTCACAGCGGTAGAGTGTGGAAGTCTCTCTAAGGCCAGCCGAAGACTCGGCCAGCCGCTTGCCACCTTGAGCCGCAAGGTGTCAGAGCTCGAAAGTCACCTGAAAGCGGATCTCCTGATCCGCTCGTCCAAAGGCCTCGAGCTGACGCCAGCGGGCCGGACTTACGTCACGTATGCCAAGACTATCCTGGAGCAGCTGAACGAGGCCGAGCGCGCCGTGGTCGGTGAGTTCACCAAGCCCAAAGGCGACCTTGTGGTAACGGCGCCCGTCATGTTCGGCCGGATGCACGTCTTACCCGTCGTCATCGCCTTTCTCACGGCCTACCCCGAGATCTCAGTCGAACTGATGCTGACCGACCGCGTGGCTCATTTCCTCGACGAGCAGGTCGACATCGCCCTCCGCGTCGGCGACTTGCCCGGCAGCAGCCTGATCGCGACCCGGTTAGGCAAAGTTCGCCGGGTCACGTGCGCTAGCCCGGCCTACCTCGCTTCGCGGGTGGCGCCGGTTGTTCCGCAGGATCTCGTCGACCATGATGTAATCTCGTTCGACAGCGTTTCGTCCCCCACCACTTGGCAATATTGGTTGAAAGGGAGCGAGCTTATTGTACCTCTCAGATCGCGCCTCAGCGTCAGCACCATCGATGCGGCAATCGATGCGGGCCTGGCAGGCGCGGGGGTGGTCAGGACCAATTCTTACCAAGTCGCAAACTATGTGCGAAACGACCTCCTGCAGCTGCTGCTCGAAGCCTACGAGCCCACGCCGCGTCCCGTGCATGCACTCTATGCCAAGCAAAGCCGCCTGCCGCTCAAGCTGCGCGCCTTCCTCGATTTCGCTGTTCCGCGTCTTCGGGAGCGTTTGACGGCCGCTACGCTCTAGGTTGTGGGCTCATTTGATCCACCAGACGAGCGCGGCCGCGAGGCCGATCCCGGCGAGGAAGTCGCGGCGGTCTTGTCGTAGCGGGTGGCGGTCGCACGCCAATCCTTGTTCCTGCACAACGCGCGCTCGATCAGTTTGCGCTGTCGTTAGGCGGTGGCGTCGAAGGGCGGGATGGCGCGGCGGTCTGGGCATCGGCGAGATCACGGGCCGGGTGCCTTGCTGGACAAGGAAGGCTCTGAGATCGTCGGCGTCGTAGGCCTTGTCGGCGATCAGATCTTCGGGCGCTGGGATGGCTGCGAGCAGGGTGCGAGCGCCGATGATGTCGGCGGCCTGCCCCGGCGTCAGCAGGATGGCCGCGATGCGACGCTGGCCGTCGCTGAGGCGCGCCGGACATAAGCCGCGTCACGATCGTCAAAGGCGCGAGCCGAGGGGTCGGGCGCGCCACTGCCATCCGCCTGGCCCGCGACTTGAGCACCGTGGCGATCGTGGCGCGCACCGCTGAGATCCTGGCGCCACCGCCGACGCGGTCCGAGCGGCCGGTGCCGAGCCCTTGGTCCTCGCGCGAAGTCTGCGCGAGCCGGAGGCTGGTGAGGCGGTCGTCCAGGCTACGCTCGATCGCCTCGGTCGCACCGGCCACCTCCTCGACCTTGTGGGCATCCCCTCCCGCCGTTGCATAGCGGGCATCGGCCTTCTTGCTCGTCGCGCATGGACGCCAGTGAAATCGCCGAGCGACACCACGGTGTCGCCTTCGGTAAATTAACTCGGTCGGGACGAGGGCAAACTCGACCACTCCGTCATCAGCGGCTTGAACAGGCCCTCCGCACGCGCTCGGGGCCGCGGCCGGCGACCTTGTAGTGCCACAACGTGATCTACTCGATGTCGGGTGCCATCAGACCCAACGCGCCGGGAGCGTCGCCGGAAGCGAGTTTGTCGTAGAAGCTGCGAATGACGTCGGTGGGTGTGTTCACTGTCGGTCTCTTCAGGTGTGGCAGAGGGCGGGCGACCGCCCCGGCGTAAACAAGAAAACTCGGGCGCCGGCGATGCCCGGACGGCGGCATCAGCTGATGTTCTTGGCGAGAATTTCGCGCATCGCCTCACCGATCTCGCGTGCGTGGGTCTCCAGCGCGAAGTGGCGCTCTCGACGAAACGGACGTCGGCCGACGGCACATCCCGCTTGAACGGCTCCGCGCCGGCCGGACTGAAAAACGGGTCGTTCTTGCCCCACACGGCCAGGATTGTCGTAGAGCGCGAGATACAATTGGTAATCGAGCAAGGAGGTCGAGCTGGATCTCGTCGTTGGCCGGCCGCGCTTGAAAGAAGTCGTCCAGATTGCGACCGTCGGGGGAGACCAAGTTGGGATCGGCGACGCCATGCGTATACTGGAACAGTGTCCTCGGCGGCGCTAGGAAGCCGCGCAGGGCATCGGGGTTGGCCTGCGTCGGCTCCTTCCAGTAGGCTTGGACGACCGCGAAGGCATCCGAGACGCCCTCGAGGTAGGTGTTGCCGTTCTGGGTGACGATGGCGCTGATCCGCTCGGGATGCTTCACCGCCAGGCGGAAGCCGACCGGGGCACCATAGTCGAAGACGTAGACCTCGAATTGGTCGAGCCGAGCACTTCGTTGAAACGGCCGACCACCTTGGCGAGGTTGTCAACGGTGTAGGCGAACTGGTCTCGCCCGGGCTGCTCGGTCATACCGAAGCCCGGAGGTCAGGCGCCACGACATGGTAACAGTCGGCCAGTTCCGGGATCAGGTCCCGGAACATGTGGCTCGCGCTCGGGAATCCGTGAAGCAGTGAGGTGATCAGGCGGCTTTGCGAGCGGCTATTCGCGGGATCAGGCAGCGGCGAGCGTCCGTGCTGGAACGCTGGTGCCATTAATGCCTCATTAGGCGCGGCCGCCACTGCCTGTGCAGCTCGTCCATGTCCCACACCAGCAACAGCCGCTGAAGTTACG
>CAXUBM010000035.1:0-11949 GCA_964249235.1 uncultured Acetobacteraceae bacterium
GGGCGGCCGTCGTCGAGCGTCGGCAGTTCCCAATCGTGGTTGTGGTAGCCGAGTGCCAGGCCCCGGTCGCGGACGCGGCTGGCCATATCGCCGAGTTCGGCGCCGGCGCGGTGCCAGTGGGCGGCGTCGCCGTGGCGCTCGTGAACGGGCAAGGCTGGCATGTAGAGGCGCTGCACGCCGGCGGTGCGGGCGGCGGCGACGGTGGCGGGGAGGTCTTGGCGCAAGGCGTCGAGGGAGACGTGCGAGGAGGGCGCGGTGAGCTCGAGCTCGTCGAGGAGGCGGCGGGTTTCCTCGGGGCGCTCGAGATGGGAGCCGACCAGTTCGACCTGGGCGTAGCCGGCGGAGCGGGCGAGGCGGAGTTGGGCCGCGAGGTCGCCGAACTTGCGCAGGCTGTAGAGCTGGATGGAAAGGATGCTGGCGAGAGACATGAGGTCCTCCTGTCAGAGACGCCGACCCGAGGCGGCGGAGAAGAACGAGGCATGGGCGAGGTCGAGGGTGAGGCCGACATGGGTGTCGAGCGCGCGGCGGCGGGCGGGCTTCCATGCGGGCGGAGAAACGCTGGCCGTCGAGGTCGAACCAGGCGAGCGTGTCCGCACCCGTCGGTTCGCTGAAGGGCGTGGCTGGCGTCGACCGATCGGGGGACCGGGGCCGACGAGGACGTGCTCGGGGCGGATGCCGAGCACGAGTTGGCCGGGGTCGGCGGCGGGCGGTGTGGGCAGTGCCAGGCGCTGGTGGCCGAGGCTCAGCGTGGGGCCGCCGGGCTCCAGGCGGGCATCGAGGAGGTTCATCGCGGGGGAGCCGACGAAGCCGGCGACGACAAGGCTGGCGGGGGCGGGCGTCGATCTCATCGGGGTACCGAACTGCTCGACCGCGCCGGGCGCGCACGACCGCGATGCGGGGGGCGAGCGTCATCGCCTCGCTCTGGTCGTGGGTGACGTAGAGGATGGTGGCGCCCAGCTCGCGGTGCAGGGCGCTTGATCTCGATGCGCATTTCGGTGCGGAGCTTGGCGTCGAGGTTGAACAAGGGCTCGTCGAACAGGAAGACGCGGGCGCGGCGGACCAGGGCACGGCCGATGGCGACGCGCTGGCGCTGGCCGCCGGAGAGCTGGCCGGGCTTGCGGTCGAGGAACTCGCCGGTTCGCAGCAGGGGGCGGGCCACCCAGCCGACACGTTGCTCGACCTCGGCGCGGCGTGCCGGTGACGCGCAGTCGTCGAGGCCGGTGACGCGCCGAGGACGATGTAGAGCGGCACGGCGGAAAAGGTCGCCGAGAGCAGCAGGAAGGCGTAGAGGCCGGTGCGGCCGGTCATCGGCCGCGCGCGCCTGAACTCGGCATAGAGGTAGGGCAGGACGCGATCAGGACCGCGGCCAGCATGATCGTGCGCCGGCGGAGGCGAGACCGACGTTGAAGCGGTTGAACTCGGTGTCGATGACGAGCTAGGCGGGCAGGTCGGTGGCGAAGCCGGGACCGCCCTCGGTGAGTGCGATGATGAGGTCTTAGGCGCGCACCACGTCAATCGTGGGCAGGACGACCGAGGTGACGACCAGGGTGCAGCATGGGCAGGATGATGCCGATGTAGGCCCGGCGGCGTTGGATGCCCTCGACGCGGATGGCGCGCCAGATCTCGCCGTCGACGCCGCGCAGGCCGGCGAGCTCCGATCATGACGGTGCCGAAGAGGAGGAACTCCTGCCAGGGCTCGCCGCGCTCGGCCAGCGCGACGTAGCCGGCGGCTTGGATCTTGTCGGCGACGGGGAAGAAATCGTCCCAGGTGGTGGGCGGCTTGACGCCCAGTTTGGCGAAGACCGCCGGCGAGGTGAGCATCCGTCGAAGCCGTGGATGTCGATGCGAACGACGTAGAAATGGTTTTGATCGGTGACGGCGCGGACGACGAGCGGCAGGAGCACGTCGCGCCAGTGATCCTGCGTCGCGAGGCTGTCGAGGTTGCGGATGACGCCCTGCTTGGCGCGCTCGTAGACCTGCTGGCCGGCGTTCCATTGGACGGCGCCTGGGGGCTTGCCGCCGGCGATGCGGATGAGCGTGAGCGTCTGGGCGGCCTCGCCGCCGAGCGACCGCGTCGTCGACCCAGTGGCCGCCGCCCGCGTCGAACGCGCGAGGCAGGCCCCCGACCGCCTTGGACCCGTTGCCGCTGGTCCCGGTGGATGACGTCGCCGGGTTGCGCGCTCGCGAGCGCGCAACCAAGCACAACGACGCGCAGAGTGCAGCGTCACACGTCGGACCATGTTCCTGCCCCCGCGCACGTCCGTGACCTCGATTGCGGCGTGGTGCCGCCCAGGTCACGCGTGCTCGGTCGCGACGATAGGGGCGGGGCGCGGCGGACGGCAAGACCGGCGGCAAGGAAGCAACGGCGCCGCGGTGGCGGCGTTGGCCGGTGGTCTGCGGTGCGGGGGAGGCGATGGACGGATTCGATGTGCGTGACGGGCGGTTCGCCTCGTATGTACTCGCCAACGCGCCGCTCGAGACGCTGGCGTCGGGATTTCGGTGGATCGAGGGGCCGGTGTGGATGGGGGACTGGAACTGCCTGCTGTTCCAGGACCTGCCGCGCGACCGGACGATGCGGTGGTCGGAGGCGGGAGGTGTCGAGCTGTTCCGCTCGCCCTCGAACCACGCGAACGGGCAGACGCGGGACCGGCAGGGACGGCTGCTGTCGTGTTCGCACCGGGGACGGTGCGTGTATCGCACCGAACATGACGGGCGGATCACGACGCTGGTGGACCGCTTCGAGGGCAAGCGGCTGAACTCGCCCAACGACATCGTCTGCCGGTCGGACGGGACGATCTGGTTCACCGACCCGGTGTACGGGATCTCGAACGACTACGAGGGCGGGCGGCAGGTCTCGGAGCAGAGGCCGCGGGTCTACCGGTTCGACCCGGAGGCAGGCCGGCTGGAAGCGGCGTCGGAGGACTTCGACGGGCCGAACGGGCTGGCGTTCTCGCCGGACGAGAGGCGGCTCTACGTCGCCGAGACGGGTGATCAGACCAAGCCGGACCCGAAGCAGTCCATCCGGGTCTATGACGTGGATGCGCAAGGGCGGCTGTCGGGCGGGGATGTGTTCCACAAGGTGGAGCCCGGCTACACGGACGGATTGCGGGTCGACGAGGACGGCAATCTGTGGAGCTCGGCGGCCGACGGGGTGCACTGCATCGACCCGTTGGGCAAGCTGCTGGGCAAGGTGCTGGTGCCGTTCGTCGTTTCCAATCTCTGCTTCGGGGGAGCGGCGAAGGACCGGTTGTTCATCGGCGGGTCGCACACGCTGTTCTCGATCTTTCTCAACCGGCGGGGGGCGCAGTGGCCATGAGCGCGCGGCGGTTGCGGATGCTGTCGTTGACGGTGCAGGATCTGGATCGGTCGGTTGCGTTCTACCGGAACGCGCTCGGGTTCAGGGTGGCGGACGAGGAGCGACGCGAGGGGGAGGCGTTCGCGCGGTTGATGGGGGTCGAAGGAGCGGCGGCGCGAGCGGTGGAGATGGCGCTCGGCGAGGAGCGGATCGAGTTGCTGGCGTTCGACGCGGCCGGGCGCGGCTATCCGGCGGGCAGCCGGAGTTGCGACCTCTGGTTCCAGCATTTCGCCGTGATTACGAGCGACATCGGCGAGGCGCATGCGCGGGCGGTGTCGGCGGAAGGCGCGGCGATCAGCACGCATGGGCCGCAGCTTTTGCCGGCTGCCTCGGGTGGCGCCACGGCGTTCAAGTTCCGCGATCCGGACGGACATCCGCTGGAGCTGCTGCAGTTCGCGGCGCAGAGCACGCCGAAGAAGTGGCAGGGGCGGGAAGGGGTGACGATCGGGATCGATCATTCCGCCGTCGCAGTGGCGGATAGCGGGCGGAGCGAGGCGTTCTATGTCGGCATGCTGGGGCTGCATGTGGGCGCGCGTTCGCTCAACCGGGGGGTGGAGCAGGAGAGACTGGACGACGTGTTCAACGCGGTGGTGGAGGTGACGGGGCTGGATGTGGGCGACGGCGCGGGGCCGCACGTCGAGCTGTTGTGCTACCGGGTGCCGCCGACGGGGCGGCCGATCGCGCGCAACGTGCTGGGCTGCGACGTCGCGGCGACGCGGATGGTGTTCGAGGCGGGCGACCTGCAGGCGCTGGCGGACGAGGCGGTGGAGAAACGGCTGCCGCTGGTCTCGCCGGGAATCGTGGCGTCGGCGGGCGGCGCCGGGTTGGCGATGCGCGATCCCGACGGGCATCTGTTGGTGTTCGGGAGCGCTTGAGGAAGTGTCGGTCTGGTTCACGTCGGACACCCATTTCGGGCATGCGAACATCATCGAACTGTCGGGGCGGCCGTTCGGGTCGGTGGGCGAGATGGACGAATCGCTGGTCGCCAACTGGAACGGCGTCGTGCGGGCCGACGACGAGGTGTGGCACCTGGGGGACTTCGCATTCCGCAACACGGTTCCGGCGGCAGAGTATCTGCGGCGGTTGAACGGGCGGGTGCACCTGGTCTGGGGCAACCACGACAGCGCGCAGACGCGGGCGCTGTCCGGCTGGGCGTCGAGCGGGCCGTATGCGGAGATCGGCCTGGAGGGGCGCCGGCTGGTGCTGTTCCATTATGCGATGCGGGTTTGGAACCGCAGCCACACCGGGTCGGTGCATCTGTATGGCCACAGCCATGGATCGCTGGCGGGGGACAGCCAGAGCTGCGACGTGGGGGTGGATCATGCGCCGTGGGCGTATCGGCCGGTGTCGCTGCGGGAGATCCTGGGGTTTCTGGAAACGCAGACCGCGCGGGTGCCGGTGGATCACCACGTGGATTGATCGACCGGCCGGGTTCAGATCGATCGCACGTCCTCGGTCCGAGGCGGATTGTGCGTCGCAGCAGGACCTGGACCGGGTACGTCCGCTGCCGCTCGCCCCTTCGTCTGTTCGTCGCCATCGACCGCGTCAGCAGGTTCGCCTTCGTGCAGCCGGTCGAGAAGGCCACGCGCATCACCGCATCGGCATCTCTGAACCCCCTCCAGCATGGCCGAGACGAAGACAAACAGGCGTTATCACAAAGCCGTAACCTGGCTGTAATTACGGGTGTGAACCTGCGGCGTCGTTGCATGATGGCCCGACCGTGGAAGGATCGTGCTCATGGCTGCAAGGCTGACTGGATATGGACGTCTCACCTCGACGAGTGCAGCCTGCGTGGGGGTGCTGCTGATGCCTGGTCTGGCGCAAGCGGCTGGCCAGGCCGTTGTCGGCGCCGCGTCACCTGGACCGACGCCGTTCATCACCGAAATTCCGGTGACGTTGAGCGGGGCGCCGCTTGCCAGCGTCACGTTTGGCGTCCTTTCTAAGCCGGGCTCGCTGGTGCTGCCGATCGTGTCGCAATACTCGGCAAGTTACCTGTCATCGCACAACTACTTGTCCGGCAACAGCCTGACCGTTCCGACCTGGGGTCTGTATGCCGGAAGTAACAATACGGTTGTTTTGCTGTTCTCGTTCACCGACGGCTCCAACGCGATTGCGCTCGAACCGGTGACAACTGCCGGCTACGTCGATCCGTGCGGCCCCGTCAACGCGCCGGCTTACATACAGAAGCGGACGTTCTTCAACAACATCGGCTACAACTATTTTCTGCTGAAGGATTACTGCAGCAGGAATTCGCCGGCGATCGTCGACACAGATGGGTACCTGCGCTGGGTTGGAACGGCGAACGTTCCGAGCGATGTCTCGCTGCCTTCGACCTTCTACGACAATGGCGTCTACGTCGGTGATGGCAGCACGGGGGTCGAACGCATCGAGCTCACCGGCGAGGTGTCGAAAATAGCCGATTTTGCTCCCGAGAACGTCACGTTCGACGGCGCGCACAACATGGATCCGGGCCGCGACGGGATCGTGATCGAGGTGAACACGACGACGGAGACCGAGGGCGTGGCGATAGAGTTCAACGCGACCACGGGTGCGGTCCTGAACACCTGGGACATGGCGCAGATCATCTCAAGCGCGATGACAGCAGGCGGGGACAATCCGCAGGACTTCGTTGGACCTCTCGGCAGCGACTGGTTCCATATGAACTCGACGACATACAATCCGGCGGATGGGACGGAAATCATCTCCAGTCGAGAGAACTTTGTGATCGACGTCGATTACGACACGCCCCCTGACGGCATCAAGAAAATCCACTGGATCCTGGGTGACACGACGAAGAAGTGGGCGCAATTCCCTTCATTGACGCAATACGCGCTCACTCCTGGCGCAAACACCTTCGTTCCGATCGGCCAGCACGCGGTGTCGATCGACCATCTCGGTAACTTGCTCCTGTTCGACGACGGCACCGGCAGTTCCTACCAAGTGCCGGCCGGATTGACGCGCGGCTACAGCGCCGGGCGGAGCTACAAGATCGACACCGTGGCGAGGACCGCAACCGAAGTTGTCAACTACACGCCTGAACCGCACATCTACGCCAATTTCTGTGGGAGCTTCTACGAACAGACACCAGACAACTACCTGATCGACTTCGCCACGGCAGACAACGACACGCAAGCCATCCTGCAGGGGATCGGGCCCAACCAGAGCCTCGTGTTTCAGTTTACCGTCGCCCAGACGTCACAGACGTCGGGTTGTGGCGCGGGCTGGAATGCGCTGCCGTTCGCCAACAATCCGATCATCTTCAACTAAGGGGATCGCGGCGGCCTTCACCGCCTCGTCTCATATGGGGCTGGCGGAATGGAGGTCTCGCGAGCCGTCTCGGGCTCGCGGGAGCCCGGCTCGCCGCGCCGGTGATGATGACGATTTCGGCATAGCGCGTCTCCGCGTGGACGCGGGGGACGGGAGCCGCTGTCACGGCGCCCGAATGGTGGCCTGACTGAGCGTGTTGTTCCCGACCCTCGAACGCCCGACGAGTGGTCGGTCTCGCATGCCCGATGGTCCGGACGGGCAGGCCACGCCGTCGCCTCTGGTCCTGGAGCGCGTCGGCGCAGACCTGCGTACCAGATACGTCGCCTTTAAGACGGCGAACGATTATCCAAGCAGCATCGACTTGGCCACCGCGCTGCAACCGCAGACGCTGCTGGCGACGAAACACGCCGGCGAGACGTTCGGCGACCCGTTCGGCTTTGCGCTTCGCCTGCGCACATCGTCCAAGCTCGGCTTCAAGAACCCGAAATGGAACGCCGCCACCGAGGTCACCAACATTTACCGGCCGGGCTATTGGGAGCAACGGGGTTTCAACTGGTTTAGCGGCAGATGAGGCAGCGTGCGCATCCCGCCGCGGACGCGCCGGACGACGGCCTTCGGCCTGCCGACGATGGCCAATCCTATCCACCGATCGCCGACTACGCCGTGGTGGGCGACTGCCGCACCGTGGCCTTGATCTCGCGGCAGGGTTCGATCGATTGGTTGTGTCTGCCGGCGATATCCGGCCCCTCGGTGTTCGCGGCGCTGCTGGACCGGCGCCGCGGTGGCCGCTTCGCGATCCGGCCGACCGCGCCGTTCCGAACCGAGCGCCGGTATCTGCACGCCACGAACGTGCTGGAGACAAGCTTCATCACCGCCGCCGGACGCGTGCGGCTGACGGATCTGATGGTGCTGAATGGCACCGACGGTGGTCGGCTGCAGCCCGAGCGCGAACTGCTGCGCGTGGCGGAAGGCGTGGAGGGGACGGTCGAACTCGAGGTGCTGTATCAACCGCGACCGGATTACGCACGTGCGCGGGCGCGCATGGTGAACCGCGGCTCGGCGCTCGGCTGGGTCTTCAACCATCGGGCCGAGGCGTTCTGCCTGCTGACCGAGATCGTCCTGGAGCCTGAGGCGACCGGTGCAGGGCTGGTCGGCCGGACCAGGCTGCGCCGGGGCGAGCGGGTGCGCCTGTCGTTGTCGCACGCGACGCGCGACATGCTGGTCATCCCGCCGATGGGTGCTGCCGCCGACCGGCGTCTGGAGCGGACGGCCCGTTGGTGGCGGGACTGGAGCGCGCAATGCACCTTCGCCGGGGCGCATCGCGAGATCGCGCTGCGCAGCGCGCTGGCGCTCAAGCTGCTGACCAATGGATTGTCGGGGGCGGTGCTGGCCGCGGCGACGACGTCGCTGCCCGAGGCGATCGGCGGCGCACGCAACTACGATTACCGCTTCTGCTGGCTGCGCGACGCCTCGACCACGCTGCGGGCCTTCTCCGACCTCGGGTTCGGCAGCGAGAGCCGCGCCTATCTGGACTGGCTGCTGCATTCGACCCGTCTGACCCGTCCGCGCCTGATGGTGTTCTACGACCTGCACGGCAGGCGCGGGCAGTCGCTGCGGACGCTTGAGCATCTGGAGGGCTATCGCCGCTCGGCGCCGGTACGGATCGGCAACGACGCCGGTGGCCAGTTGCAGCATGACGTCTACTGCTCCGCGATCACGGCCGCAGCCGATCTGGTGCGAGGCGGGGGCTCGCTGGCCCGCGACGAGCAGCGCCTGCTGATCCGCTACGGACGCCTCGTGTGCGCGACGTGGCGCCAGCCCGACAGCGGCCTGTGGGAAGTGCCGGGGCGGCGTCGGCACTACGTGCATTCGAAACTGATGTGCTGGTCGGCTCTCGATGTCCTGCTTCGCCTCGACGAGGACGGCCACCTGCGGGCACCGCGCAAGACGTTCGAGCACGAGCGGCGGGCGTTGCGCGCCGCCATCGAGGCGGAAGGCTACGAGACGGCGGCGGACGGCACGGGAAGCTATGTGGGCGCCTTCGGCGAGGACTGGGTGGACGCCAGCCTGTTGATCATGGCCAGGCTCGGCTTTCACGACGCCAACCATCCCCGCATCGTCGGAACCGCCGACCGCATCTGGCGGGAACTGGGGCGTGACGGCCTGCTGCTGCGCTACCTGCCGGAGGTGGACGGGCTGCCGTCGCGCGAGGGCGCGTTCGGGATCTGCGCGTTCTGGGCCGCTGAGCTTCTGGCGCTCCAGGGGAGCGACGATGCGGCGGAGAAGCTCTTTCGCCGCGCGGCGTCGCTGTCGAACGACGTCGGCCTGCTGGCCGAGGAATACGACCCGGCGTCCGGCGCGGCTCTGGGCAACGTGCCGCAGGCCTTCACCCATGCGGGGCTGATCTCGGCGGCGCTGACGCTGGCCGACGCCAGCGGACGGAAGCATCGGTGAGCGAAACGGCGGCGCTGCTGCATCGTTTGGACAGCAACCTCGACGAGGTGCTGCTATGGGCGCTGGTGGCCACTTGCGCGATGACGACGGTGCTGCAGGGCAGCCAGGGACTCGGCCTGTCGCGGCTCAGCCTGCCGTTCCTGTTCGGAACCATCGTCACGGCCGACCGCGGACGCGCCGTCCTGGTGGGATCGCTGATGTATCTGGCAGGCGGCTGGGTGTTCGCGATCCTGTATTTCTTCCTCTTTGCCAGCCTCGGCACGTCGAACGTGTGGATCGGGGCGGCTTTCGGGGCACTGCACGGGCTGTTCCTGCTCGTCTCGCTGCCGGCGATGGCCCAGATCCACCCGCGCATCGCCTCGGAATACGATCCGCCGGCGAGCGAGCCGAAGCTGGAGCCGCCGGGGCCGTTCGGAACGAATTACGGCACGCGGACGCCGGTGACGACCATGCTGGCCCAGGTGCTGTATGGGGCGATCCTGGGAGCGTTCCTGCCGATGCGGTGAAACGAGATGGCGGAGCCTAAGACAAGGCTGGCGGAGCACGAGACGAGGTGAGCGAGCGGCGACGGCCGGAGACGCCGGTGGCAGACGATACGCGGTCCACCGGACAGCCCCGCGGGACGCCGGACCGCGATGGCGAACTCGCCGTTGCGGGCTACCTCAGCCGCCGGCACGAGCGGGCGCGGCACCACCTTTCGGCCTCGCAATGCGAGGCGACGAGTCTGCACGCGTTGCTGGCGTTGGCCGATGCCGAGGATCTGCATCGCTGGAGCACGTTGAACCTCGGCTACACCGACCCGCACGGCGCAGCCTGGCTTCGGCAGGCGATCGCCTCCCAGAGCCAGGCGTTGGGAGCCGGGGATATCGTCTGCTTCGCCGGCGCCCAGGAAGCGCTTCATGCCGCTCTGCACGCGCTGCTCTCGCCCGGCGACCATGCCATCGTGGTGCTGCCCAACTATCCCGCCGTCGAGACGCTGGCGCTCGGCTTGTGCGACGTGTCGGGGGTCGCGCTCGACGAGGAGGATGGGTGGTCGCTCGACATCGATGAAGTGGCCGCCGCGATCCGGCCGTCGACGCGGCTGCTGGCGGTCAGCTTTCCCAACAACCCGACCGGTCACGTCCCCGACCAGGCGCGTTTCGCAGCCTTGGTCGGGCTCTGCCGGCGTCATGGGATCTGGCTGCTCAGCGACGAGGTGTATCGCCTTTCGGAGCGCGACGCCGAACGGCGGCTGCCGCAGGCGGCGGACATCTACGAGCGCGGCCTCTCGCTGGGCGCGGTGTCGAAGGTCTACGGCCTGCCCGGGCTTCGGATCGGCTGGATCGCCTGCCGCGACCGGCCGACGCTCGCGCGCCTGGCGGTGAGCCGGCAATACTTGTCTACGTGCAGCGCCGCGCCGAGCGAGGTGCTGGCCTGCATCGCCATCAAGGCGGCCCCGGTCATCCTGGCGCGCAACCGTTCGCTCGCCGAGGCCAACCTGCGGCTGTTCACCGCCTTCCTTGAGAGGCACCCGGCCGCGTTCACGTGGACGCTGCCGCTGGGCGGGGTGGTGGGCTACGTGCGCTACCACGGGCCGAATGGCGTCGAGGCGCTGGCCACACACCTGATGGAGACCGCAGGCGTGCTGCTGCTGCCGTCGAGCACCTTCGCCTCGCGCCTGCTTGAGCTCCCCCGCGAGCGATTCCGCATCGGCTTCGGCCGATCCGGCTTCGAAACTGGCCTCGAAGCCCTGGAGCAGCAGATCTCCTAGTCGAGCGAGTGTCTTCCGACCACCTCCCGCCGGTGGGTCGAGGAAGAGCTGCAGCCCAGGGTGCTCGGCCGAGCACTGCGCCGTAGCCACTGCCTCGCGGCTGCCGGACCAAAACGGAACCGGTCCGAGGCGGAGCCGTGGCCTCGGCTTCAGAAGAAGTCGCGCATCAGGGCGAACCGCCCGTTGCCGTAGATCAGCGGCTGCTGGTCCTCGCGCACGTTGATGCCGGTGACGAGGCCGATGACGATCGAGTGGGTGGCATAGTCGACGAGGGCGTCGACGGTGCAGAAGAGGGTGGCGACCGCGTCGGCGAGGTAGGGAACCGACTGGTTCTCGGCCCACTTGCCCTCGTCGAAGCGCAGTTCGGGTTCGACGCGGCCGCCGAACGAGCGGGCGAGGTCGGCGTGGGCCTGGCCGAGGATGTTGACGCAGAACGGGCTGCCGCCGGTGAAGCTCGCGTGCATGCTCGCCGAGCGATTGACGCAGACCAGCAGCGAAGGCGGGTCGGCCGACAGCGAGGTGACGGCGGTCGCGGTCATGCCGGAGCGGCGGCCGGTATCGCCTTCGCGGTTGGTGACGATGGTGACGGTGGCGGCAAGGCGCCGCATGGCGGTCCTGAAGGCGCTCGCGAGGTCGTCGCTGTCACTCATCGGCTCGGTGCGCTCGCGGTCAGCGGCACATCAGCACCGACAGGTCGGCGTTTTCGAGCACGTGGCGGGTGACGCCGCCGAGGATGAGCTGGCGCAGGCGTGAGTGGGAGTAGGCGCCCTGGCACATCAGGTCGGCGTTGAAGGCGCGGGCGGCGGCGAGCAGGCCGGCGCCGACGTTGCGGTCGACCGGCGTGAACTGGACCGTGTCGGCCTCGATGCCGTGGCTGCGCAGATAGGGGAGGAGCTCGCGGCCCAGCGGGCCGCGGCGCTGGTATTCGTCGGCGTGCAGCACGCGGACGGATTGGGCGCGCTCGAGCCAGGGCATGCCGGACTGCACCGCGGAGGCGCTCTCGGCGGAGCCGTTCCAGGCGATGGCGATGCGGCGGCCGAGGCTGGTGGGCTCGATCTTGGGCGCGACGAGGACGGGGCGGCCGCTGTCGAAGAGCAGGGC
Source organism: uncultured Acetobacteraceae bacterium (assembly GCA_964249235.1). Taxonomy (GTDB): domain Bacteria; phylum Pseudomonadota; class Alphaproteobacteria; order Acetobacterales; family Acetobacteraceae; genus CAXTPV01. Next base: position 11,928 of record CAXUBM010000035.1, read on the forward strand.
GTGCAGGGCGTCGGAGCTGGAC
>CAXUBM010000036.1:0-11866 GCA_964249235.1 uncultured Acetobacteraceae bacterium
GCGTCGGACCCTGTATGACCCTCAAAGGTGTCCAGAGCGGTGTCCAGAGACAAAGCCGGCCAGCGAGTAAGTTACTGTTTTAGTTGGCTGGCAGGTCCAATTCTAAGGGTCCAGGTCCCCCAGCCAGCGGCTTCGGCGCGACCTGCGATCGTTTCCCGACCTTTGATCCAGCAGCGTTTCTCGGCGGCCCTTCGCTTGGAGAACACTCGCTTGCGATCAACGCTCGCACAATGCTCCAACATCACGAAGAAGCGGGCATCTTCTACTTCAGGCGACGACTGCCTGAACCCGCTGAGGTGGAGGTTGCGGTCAACCTGGGAACACGGAAGTTCCGAGAAGCCGAACATCTCGCTGCCATCTTGGACCGGCGGTTCGCCGAGACGGTTTCGGCCGTCGTGAACTAGACGACCGACGACCATTCAACGAAGCTTTCCACGATCCTTCGAGAGGCCCTGGGGGCGTCCTTACATAGCGATCTGGAGCGGCGCCTGGAGCGATAGGCAGGGCGCCCGATTTACGCGAGCTGGTGGTTCCCCGACGAGACAGGCGGGATGTCCTCGGAGGAAGCCGAGCTAGAGGCCATCCGGGCAGCCAAGGCGAGCTTACAGCGAAACCTCCTCCGGCATTCGCCCGACGACCTAATGCGCGAACAAGCGGCGCGTCTCCTGGAGCGTCATGGGCTGCCGGATACAATGCGGCCTGCTCTCGAGCTCGGGCTGGTGGAGGCGTCCGCTAAGGCCTGGGGGAACTCATCGAGCGGCGGTCACTAGGCCTGAAGCCTTTGTTCCTCGGGAAGCAAGACGCCCCTACCACAACGATCGCAAAGGCCCTCACCGTCTCCTTCAACGGCTCCCGAGAGCGCGCCTTCAGGGCCGCTAGCTTCGACCCTCGTCGAGCCCCACCTGGAACGCCGCCGAGACACTGACCAGGGGACGTATCAAGTCGTCGGGCAAGAGAGAGGAACGCTTCGGCGCTTCCTGGAGGTCGCCGCCGATCGGCCCTGTGCGTATTACCTTCGAGCAGACATGGGCGGCTTCCTAGACGCGTTACGGCGCCTCCCGACCACTTATGGGAAGTCGCCGAAGGACGCGATCGGAGCTTCGCGGACATCATCGGTAAGCGGCCGGCGCCGACACCTTGGCGACCTCCATCCAAGCGGGCCGAAGTAAGGCCGTCGGGCTGGTGCGATGACCGAGTGTGGCCGACAACGGACGGTCGGCATTGGAGCGAGAACCACTGAAAGCGGACTTACCTCAGCGACACGTGAACGGCTGCTCTTGTCCCTTTCCGGGAATGGCACAAGCGTGCATCGTGATGAGATGAAGAGAGACCGGCGTCCCGCGTTGATCGCGTTCAGCGGGCTACCCGGGACGGGGAAAACGACAATTTCGAAAGCGCTCGCCACTCGGCTGCGCGCGGTCTACCTCCGCGTCGACACAATAGAGCAAACTCTGAGAGCTGCGGGAGCAAGGTCCATAGGGCCAGCTGGCTACGCCGTGGCCAACGCGTTGGCTGAAGCCAATCTGCTGCTCGGCCAGTCGGTCGTGGCTGATTGTGTCAATCCGGTCCGAGATAGTCGGGATGGTTGGAGCAAGGTCGCAGAGCAGGCATCGGCCACGCTGGTCGACATCCATCTCATTTGCTCCGACTTGGCGGAGCATAGGCGCCGTGTGGAAGGGCGGCTGGCCGACATTCCAGGCCATATTCTGCCGACATGGGAAGCTGTAACTCAGCACGAGTTTGAGGCGCGCGACGACGATCACCTGCTTCTGGACACAGCTATGCGGTCGCCGGCCGAGTTGGTCGATCGCTGCTATGATCATGTAGCTGGTATGCGTGGCGGTCAGTGAGCTTTTGCCCGGAGTAGGGCGATCAGGCCTCCTCTCCCGGGCACCTGCCGCTGGCAGCAAGGACGCGCCCAAGCGTCAATCCCGCTACAAGCAGGTGACGGCGGCTGAGCGTCGCGCACACACCCGTCATCCGCCTGGCTTTTCGGGCGCGGGGAGATGGCCGGCCGAGCTGGTCGAGCATCATCGCGCCCGACCAGATCTGGGCGATCGGGTTGGCGATCCCCTTGCCATAGATGTCAGGTGCCGAGCCGTGCACCGGCTCGAACATCGAGGGGTAGTCGCCCTCCGAATTGAGGTTGGCCGAAGGAGCGAGCCCGCGATCGCCGGACCCAGATCGGTCAGGATGTCGCCGAACAGGTTGGAGCCGACGACCACGTCGAAGCGGTCCGGATGCGCCACGAACTGAGCGGTCAAGATGTCGATGATACTTGTCCGTTGCGACGTCGGAGTACTCGGCGGACAGGGCGGCGAAGCGTTCGTCCCGGAACGGCATGGAAGATGCCGTTCGATCTGGTGGCCGCCGTCAGATGCTTGCGAACGCGCTTGCGCGCCCGCTCGAACGCGAAGCGCAGGGTGCGATCGACGCCGCGGCGGGTGAAGATGGCTCCCTGCAGGGCGATCTCATCCTCGGTGCCCTCGTAGACCCGGCCGCCGACCTTGGCATACTCGCCTTCGTTGTTCTCGCGAACGAAAGGATGTCGATCTCGTCCGGAGTGCGGTTGGCGAGCGGCGACGTGACGCCCTTGAGCAGCCTTACCGGCCGGACGCAGGCATCTTGCCGCAACTCGCGCCGCAGCGGGATCAGCATGCCCCAGAGCGAGACGTGGTCGGGCACATCCGGCGCACCGAGGGCGCCGAGGAGGATGGCGTCTTTGTGCGGACCTGCGCCACGCCATCGTCGGGCATCATCGCCCCGGTCCTGAGGAAGCGGTCGCAACTCCAGTCGTGCTCGGTCCAGCTGAAACCGAAGCCGTAACGGACGCCAACCGCCTCCAACACCTCCAGGGCGGGCGGGATGATTGGCTCATCGTTCACCCCTTCGTACGCCAGGAACTAGAGGCCGATCGGCGGTATGGTCATTGCCATGCCGGCACAGGAAAGTGCGAGGCGTGAACGGAGTCGAGCTGGATCGAGGATTTCCTCGCACTCGTGAACTGCGGCGGCTTCCGCAGCGGCCGCTTCGCTCGACGAGAGGGCCCTCGTGCCGGCCGGCGGCCGGGAAAGGGAGATGTCCCGCGGCGCGCCAAGGCTCGCCGCTGGAGGAGTTCTGGACCGATGCGCGCAGAGTCGCCGATGAACGGTGGCCCTGGAAGTTCCCGCTGGGGCAGGTTGGCATCCGATCCGCGCGGCTCGGCCGTTTCCGCTTCGTCGGTCAGAGCGGAACCACGGCGCTCGATCATCCACGTTGCGGAACCCGGTCAGCGCGTCGGCAAACGCAGCCACGGCTGCCGACCACTGCCGGGGCGTCTCGAGGTGGCGACCTTCGCTTCGCGCTGACCGCGCGCCTCCGGGCATTGAGGCCTGGGCCGCGCGGCCCGCGGTGATCGGGATCATGCTGCTCCACCGATGCTCGTGGCGCGGGCCGGTCCAGCGCTGTCGCGCGACGCTCCTCGCTCAGGTCCGAGACGGTTCCGCCTCGACGTGAGCACCAGCGATGAGGGCGTCGGCTACGACGTCCAGATTGCCGCCAACCAGCCCCGCCTGACCGCCTATGCCGAGCGGCGCGTTGCCATGACGCAAGATCAGCGCCGCCTTCCAGCCCACCGCGACGGCGCCCAGCGTATCCCAGGTGTGGCACGCGATCATGCAGAGTTGCGACGACGGTAAGCTCAATTCCCGCTCGACCTGCCGGTAAGTTTCCGGCGCCGGTTTGTAGCGATGCACCACGTCATCGACGCTGAACTGCCGTTCGAAAAGCGAGAGGAGCCCCGCGCGCTCGAGTTGCCGAACGCAGGTTTCGTTCGGGTTGTTGGTCAAGGTCACCATCCGGAAGCCGGCGTCTCGCAACCGCCGGAGCGCCCCGGGAACTTCGGGATGCGGCGGCATCGACGCGACTGCCTCCTTCACCTCCTGCAGGTCGGCGTCGCCGACCTCGCGCCCTCGAATGGTTGCGACCATCTTCAGCACGGCCCCGCCCAGCTCGCCGAACGGCGCGTAGTCTCCGGCGAGCGACAATGCCTGGGAGTAGAGGACGACCTGTGCGAACCATTCGCGCAACACCGCGCGATCACCGAACATGCGCTCGAATGGGGGCGCCACCGTCTCGAGGTCGAGAAGGGTCTCGTTCACGTCGAAGACGAGACAGGGGAGATCCTTCACCGCGATGCTCCTTGCCGGAAGGGACGCCTACCGATCAGGCCAACCCGCACACGCCGCCGCAGTTCCGACCCGGTCGCCCGGTGCTGCGTCCGAGACCGCTCGGACTGGAACGCCTCTGACATGAGCTGCCTCGTCGATGGATTCGCAAGCGAAAGCCTGAAAGTTTCAGCGCACTCACGGCACGCCGACCTCATCCAGCCGAACGGTGATGCTGCGAACGACATCGGCGAGCGGTTCGTGTCGGCCGTCCGCCATGGCTCGGCGGTCAGCTGTGACGCGTATGGCATCGCTTCGGCGCAGCGGAGCGAGAGGCAGGGATCGCTCGTCGTGGGCACCATGGATCGGCACCCCTCAACGTCTCAAAGCCCCTGGCTCGACGATTCGCGCGAAGGAGTAGGTGAGCGATCACGTCGTGAACGGTGATTGGTTGCTGCACCGACGCTGACTGCTTCTCACCCAATTGATGTCGATGACGAGGTGCACCGCACCGAGCGAGGGACGGACCGGGGTCGGTCAGTGACCAAACCGTGTGTGCAGGCCGGGACCCGGGAACGCGGATGCGGTCCCGGCCCGGCTACCCACCACGCCTCAGGGAACGCCGCCATCACTGGCTGCCAGGATGGCGTTCGGACCTTGCCCGGGCTGACCGGCAAACGTCGAATAGGCCGCTTCGCTGTTGTAGGGCGCGTTGACGGGCGCCTGGATCACGACCGGAACGCCGAAGATGTGAAAAGCCGGCGCCTGGTTGCGATGGCGCGCGGTTTGCGTGGTGGCGAGTGCATTCGGCGTCGCCAGGCTGGCGGTGCCGCCGGTGCCGGCGCTGGCGGACACGGTCTGGGCCATCGCGGCGGGGCCGGCGACGCACGCCAGGGCAGCGACGGCGGCCATAAGGCGCTGGGTGGTCGGGGTCATGCGTATCCGCCTTTCGATCTGTCCGGTCTGGCTCATCAACGGACGGGGCGGGCCAACGTTACATTCGGCTTATCAACGTCGCGTGAAGATCGCGCTCAGCTGGAGCGGCCAGGGACGGGCAGGAGCAGGCGGGCGGATAGGCCGGGGTTGGCGCCCTCGAGCCGGAGTTCGCCGCCGTGGAGCTGGACGACCGCCTGGACCAGCGCGAGGCCGAGACCCGAGCCGGGAGTCGAGCGGGCGGTTTCGCCGCGAAAGAAACGTTCGGTGGCGCGAGCGAGGTCGGCGGGCGGCATGCCGGGGCCATCGTCGGCGACGGTGACCACAGCGCGGCCGTGCTCAAGGCGGGCGCCGAGGCGGACGGTGCCGCCGCGGGGGGAAAACTTGATCGCGTTGTCGAGCAGGTTGGCGATGGCCTGCTGCAGCAGCGCGCGGTCGCCGTGGATGACCAGGCTCGAGGGCGCGTCGGTGACGATGGCAGCACCTCCGTCCTCGGCCAGCGCCGCATAGAAGTCGGCGAGATTGTCGATCAGCGGAACCAGGTCGAAGGTGGCGAAGGCGGAGCGCCGGCTGCCGGCCTCGATCTCGGCGATGCGGAGCAGGGCTTCAAAGACCTTGGTGATGCCGTCGAGATTGTCGACGGCGGCCTCGATGGCGGCGCGCAGCTCGGCGGGCGGGCGCTCGACGGCGATGGCGTCCTCGAGCAGGCCGCGGGCGCGGGTGATGGGCGTGCGCAGGTCGTGGGCGATGGAGTTGGAGACCTGGCGGACGCCGTCCATGAGGCGGGCGATACGGTCGAGCATGTCGTTGATGGTTTCCGCCACCTGGTCGAACTCGTCGCCGGTACCGAGCAGGGGCACGCGCTCGTGCAGGGCGCCGGCGGCGATGCGGGACGCGGTGCCGGAGACGTTGCTGACCATCCGGTGGAACAGGTTGCGGACGATCACGACGCCGACGGTCGACAGCGCGAAGACGAGGGCCAGCGCGTAGAAGAGGGTCTGGCCGAGGAGGCGGCGGAGCATGTCGCGGCCGCGTATGTCACGCCCGATCAGGAGATGGTCGCCGCCGGGGAGCTGGAAGGCCCGCATCTCGGCGATGCCGTGGGTGCCCTCGCGATTGATGGGCAACTCGTACCAGGTGCCGGTGGCGGTGATGGGGGCAGGCCAGGTCTCGATGTTGCCGGCGAGGCGGTTCGAGGCGGCGTCCTCGAGCAGGTAGATGGCGGACTTGTCGGCATCCTGGTCGAGGCGCTCCCGGATGTTGAGCACCAGACTGGCCAGGCCGCCCTCGAGCCAGTGTTCGGACAGGATTTCGGCGTCGGCGCGGATGGCGGATTCGGCCTGCCTTTCGAGCAGGCCGGCGGTCGCCCACCAGAGAAAGCCCATGAAAAGGATGGCAGAGATGCTGAACAGCGCCGCATAGATCGCGGCCATGCGAAAGCCGGCCGAGCGGAGCATGGCCGGGCGGCGCAGGCGGGGACGGCGCCGCTTGGGAGTCGGTTGGTGGCCAATCACAGCGGTCTCGACCGGGGCGACGCCTGGGAGAAGGGCGGTCCCGGCCGGCACGGGGTCAGTCGGCACGCAGCATGTAGCCGGCGTTGCGAACGGTGTGGATCATCGGCGTCGGGAAGGGCTTGTCGATCTTGTGGCGGAGACGGGAGACGTGCACGTCGATCACGTTGGTCTGCGGGTCGAAATGATAGTCCCAGACGCCCTCGAGCAACATGGTGCGGGTGACGACCTGGCCGGCGTGACGCATGAGATATTCGAGGAGGCGGAATTCGCGCGGCTGGAGGTCGATCTTCTGCGTGGCACGTTTCACGCCGCGGGAGAGCAGGTCCATCTCGAGATCGCCCACGGTGAGCTTGGTCTGCGGCGCGTCGCTGCGGCCGCGGCGGTTGAGGGCCTCGATGCGGGCGAGCAGCTCGGAAAAGGCGAAGGGCTTGGTGAGGTAGTCGTCGCCGCCCGCCTTGAGGCCGGCGACGCGCTCCTCGACCTCGGCCAGGGCGGAAAGAAGCAGCACGGGGGTGGTGTTGTTCTGCGAGCGGAGCATCTCGAGGATGCGCAGTCCGTCGATGCCGCCGGGGAGCATGCGGTCGAGCACGATGGCGTCGAAGGCTTCGGAGACGGCGAGAAACAGCCCGTCCTTGCCGTTGTCGGTGCGCTCCACGACGTGGCCGGCCTCGCGCAGGCCCTTGCAGACGAAGCCGCTGACGGTGGGGTCGTCCTCGACGAGCAGGATACGCATGGATCACTCCGCGTGGTGCAGCCCGATATGTGGGCAGCGCGGTTATCGGGCGGGTTTGGGTGTCATGAACACGAGTTCATGCTCGTAAGGTTGGAGGATCAACCGAGAAGCCTCGGGCGGGCAGGCTGGATGCCGACGCTGTCGCGGGCGGATGGGTGTGCTAGGCCGGAGCACCTGCCTTTCGACGAGGAGATCCGGTGATGACCATGCCCGACATGTCGGGGACGACGCCCGCCGTCAGCGCGCGCGTGGTCCGGCGCGTGGATTACCGGCCGCCCTCGTTCCTCGTGGACGACGTCGTGCTGGACGTCACGCTCGATCCCCAGGCGACACTGGTGCGGTCGCGTCTGGCGGTGCGACGCAATCCGCAGGGCGACGGCGGCGGCCTGCGGCTCGACGGCGAGAGGATGGAGCTGCTCGCGGTGGCGATCGACGGCATGCGGCTCGGGCCGGAGCGATACGTGCTGTCGGACGATGCGCTGCTGATCGACGACCTCCCCGACGCGTTCTCGCTCGAGATCGCGGTCCGGCACGCGCCGCGGGCAAATACGGAACTGTCTGGTCTTTACATGTCGGGCGGGAACTACATCACGCAATGCGAGGCGGAGGGCTTCCGGCGGATTACGTTCTTTCCGGACCGGCCGGACGTGATGGCACGCTACGAGGTGACGTTGAGGGCCGATCCGGACACGTGTCCGGTGAAGCTGTCGAACGGCAATCCGGCCGGCGCCGGCGTCGAGGGCGGGCTCGGCTGGGTGCGGTGGATCGATCCGCACCCGAAGCCGTCCTACCTGTTCGCGCTGGTGGCGGGCGACCTCGTGCGCGTGACCGACCGGTTCGTGACCAGGTCCGGGCGGCAGGTAGACCTCGCGATCCACGTCCGGCGGGGCGACGAGGGGCGGTGCGGCCATGCGATGGCGGCACTCAAGAGCAGCATGCGCTGGGACGAGGAGCGATACGGCCTCGAATATGACCTCGACGTGTTCAACATCGTCGCGGTGTCCGACTTCAACATGGGTGCGATGGAGAACAAGGGCCTCAACATCTTCAACACGCGCTACGTGCTGGCGAGCCCGGAGACGGCGACGGATGCGGACTACGACGGCGTGGCGACGGTGATCGCGCACGAGTATTTCCACAACTGGACCGGCAATCGCGTCACCTGCCGCGACTGGTTCCAGCTGTCGCTCAAGGAAGGTTTGACCGTCTATCGGGACCAGGAGTTCTCGGCCGACCAGAACAGCAGGGCGGTGAGGCGGATCGGCGAGGTGCGCGTGCTGCGGGCGGGGCAGTTCGCCGAGGATGCGGGACCGCTGTCGCATCCGGTGCGGCCCGAGACCTATATCGAGATCAACAATTTCTATACCGCGACGGTCTATCGGAAGGGTGCCGAGGTGGTCCGGATGATCGAGACGATCATCGGGCGAGACCTGTTCCGGCGCGGAATGGATCTGTATGTCGGGCGGCACGACAACCAGGCGGTGACGATCGAGGACTTCGTCCGCGCCATGGAGGATGCGGGGGCGACGGATCTGGGCCGTTTCCGGCGGTGGTATTCCACGGCGGGGACGCCGGTGGTGACCGTGTCGGGCTCGCATGATCCGATGTCGCGACGCTATAGGCTGACGCTGCGGCAGGCGATCGAGGGGCGGCCCGAGGTGGAACCGCTGGTCATCCCGGTGCTGACCGGGCTGCTGACGGCGGACGGCGCGACGGTGGGGCTGAGGCTCGAGGGCGAGGCGGCGGCGGGCGCGGACAGCCGGGTGCTGCTGCTCGACGAGGTGGAGAAGAGTTTCGTCTTCGAGGACGTAACGGCGCCGCCGGTGCCGTCACTGTTGCGCGGCTTCTCGGCGCCGGTCAGGGTCGAGGGGTTGGGGCGGAACGCGCTGCGCGTGCTTGCCGCCCATGACACCGATCCCTTCAACCGGTGGGATGCGGGACAGCAATACGCGACGCTGTGCCTGCTCGATGCGGTCGGAGAGCTCGCATCGACCGGTGTGGTGCCGCCGCTCGATGCGGGGGTGGTCGAGGCGGCGGCGTCGGTGTTGGCGTCGAGCCGGCGCGATCCGGCGTTCGCGGCGGTCGCACTCGCGCTGCCGACGGAGGCGTCGCTGGGGGCGCGCATGGCGGTGGACGACGTCGAGGGAGTGCACGCGGTGCGAGAGCGGGCGCGGGCGGCGATCGGCACGGCGCTGGGTCACGAGCTTCGTCGTTTGCACGACGAGCTCGACGGTCGCGAGGCGGACGCGATGGACATCGGGCCGGAGGCGGCGGGACGACGGGCGCTGAAGAATGCGTGCCTCGGGCTGCTGGTGGCGAGCGGCGGAGCCGAGGCGACGGCACTCACGCGCCGGTGCTTCGAGCGGGCGCGCAACATGACGGATCGGCTGGCGGCCCTGGCGTTGCTGGTCGACGGGCCGGACGAGGTGCGCGGCGAGGCGCTGGAGCGGTTTCATGCCGAGTTCCGCGACGATGACCTGGTGCTTGGCAAATGGTTCGGGATCCAGGCGTCGTCCCGTCGGGCCGACACGCCTTCGGTGGTGCGCGCGTTGCTGGGTCATCCGGACTTCAGGATCGACAATCCGAACCGCGTCTACGCGCTGGTCGGTTCGTTCTCGGCCAATCGCGCGGCCTTCCATGCGCGGTCCGGCGAGGGCTATGCCCTGCTGAGCGAGGTGATCGCGACGAGCGACAGTCGCAACAGTCAGGTCGCCGCGCGGCTGGTGCCGCCGTTCGGGAACTGGCGGCGGTTCGACGAGGCGCGGGGCGATGCGATGCGCGCCGTCTTGCGGGCGCTCCTGGACCGGCCGGGGTTGAGCAGGGGGACGTTCGAGATGGTGACGAGGAGTCTTGGGTGAGTTGGGGGGCGGGGGCCGGCACCCCCCCGGGCGGGCGCCCCCCGCCCCCCCCGGGGGGGTGCGTGGCCCCCCCCCCCCCGGGGGGCGGGGGCCCCCCCCCCCACCTTTCCGAAGTCCACCGCCACAGCATGCCGCCTGGCAGGCGCGAACCCGCCGCTCAGCCGAAGCCCGCCACCGCGTGCGGAACGTAGGGCTCCTCGAGCGCCTCGATGTCGGCCTCGCTGAGCTTCACCGACAGCGCCGCGACCGCGTCGTCCAGATGATAGGGCTTCGAGGCGCCCACGATCGGCGCCGTCACGCCCGGCTTGGCCAGCAGCCAGGCCATCGCGATCTGGGCGCGCGGCACGCCGTGACGCTCGGCGACCTCGCCCACGCGCTCGATCACCCGACGGTCCGCCTCCTCGGTCGCCTGGTAGAGCGTGCGCATGAAGCTGTCCGTCGACGCCCGCTTGGTGTCCTGCTGCTCGGGCGGCCGGGTCAGCCGGCCGCGGGCGAGCGGGCTCCAGGGAATCACCCCGATGCCCTCCTCGACGCAGAGCCCGAGCATCTCGCGCTCCTCCTCGCGATAGATCAGGTTGAGGTGGTTCTGCATCGACACGAACCGCGTCAGTCCATTCAGCTCGGCCAGGTAGAGCGCCTTGCAGAACTGCCAGGCATGCATCGACGACGCGCCGATATAGAGCGCCTTGCCCGCGCGCACGACGTCGTCGAGCGCCTCGAGCGTCTCCTCGATCGGGGTCGCGGCGTCGAAGCGGTGGATCTGGTAGAGGTCGACATAGTCGGTTCCCAACCGGGTCAGCGACGCATCGATCTCCGACATGATCGCCTTGCGCGACAGGCCGCGACCGTTCGGATCCCCACGCATCGGCCCGTGCACCTTGGTCGCGAGCACCACCTCGTCGCGCCGGCCGAACTCGCGGATGGCGCGGCCGGTGATTTCCTCGCTCGAGCCCGCCGAGTAGACGTTGGCGGTGTCGATGAAGTTGATGCCGAGCTCGAAGGCGCGGCGGAAGAACGGCAGGCTCTCGCCTTCCGGCAGCGTCCATTCGTGGTTGCCGCGGTTCGGCTCGCCATAGGTCATGCAGCCCAGGCAGATGCGCGAGACCCGCAGGCCGGTCCGGCCGAGATTGACGTAGTCCATGTCCCGCTCCTCGAAATTCTATTGGTCGTCAGAGGTGCATCGGCAGCGACACGCCGTTGATCGTCACCTCGTCGCTGCTCCAAACCACGTCCCACTCGAGCGTTCCATCGGCACCGCGCCTGGCGGCCAGCCGCATGATCAGCATCATCGCGCCGACCCGGTCGCGCTCGCCCACCGGCAACGCCTCCTTGATGCCTTCCATGTTCTGCGCGCGCACGGTCATGTGGCCGCTTCGCACGCCCGGCCTGACCTCGCCGCTGGCCTCGATGCGCGTGTCGGCACTGCTCAACAGCATGTGATCGACGGTCACCACCGTGTCGGGGCCGACCGGCGCGCCGTTCGCCATCGCCACCAGGCGGGCGTGCGGGACCGACACCGCGATCGAGGCATGGCCGATCGGCGTCGCGGTCATGTCGTTGCCGGCCGAGGACAGCCCGCTCGCCTCCTCGGTGATGCGCGTGATGCCGCCCGCCGCGTTCTCGGCGTGCAGAACGAGCCTGTCGGCGTCGTAGGTGCCGCCGTCCACCTCCGCCCGCAGCGCC
>CAXUBM010000037.1:0-858 GCA_964249235.1 uncultured Acetobacteraceae bacterium
TCGCGCAGGGGCTGTTCCTGGCGCGGCTCGGGCTCTACCCGCGTCTGCGCCTGCTGGCCCGGTCCTCGCCCGACGCCTCAAGCGGGTCGGCAGGCCTGCCCGCCCGCAGCGCCTGCAGGCTGCCGCCCGGCAGCCGCCCCTCGCCGCCATAGTCGATCAGCAGCGCCGCCAGATCGCCGCGCGCCGCGCGCCGCGCCAGGAACCCGACCACCTCGCGTGCCGCCGCCCCGAGCTCGACCACCTCGCCCTCGCCCGCCTCCAGCGGCACCGACTCCGGCGCGGCAGGCCGTTCCACGAACACGCCGTCCGCCACGAAGCGTTCGGCCCACCCGCTGCCGCGGCGCACGAACTGCCTGACCGGGAGTGCGTCGAGGAACTCGTTGCCGATCACGATCGCCGGGCCGAGGGGGAGTTCCTCGACGTCGCCATGCAGAACGGCTTGCGGGAACCGCTCCCGCAGCATCGCCGCCAGCCGCGGCGAGCGCTCGACGAAGTGCACCCGCGCGGCGGCCGCGAAATCGGCGGCGACCCGGCCCGCGAGCCGCAGCGCGTCCGCCATCAGCGTTCCCCGTCCCGGCCCGAGCTCGGCCAACACCACCGTCTGGGGCCGTCCGAGCTGCGCCCAGACGATCGCCGCCCAGGCGCCGAGGGTCTCGCCAAAAACCTGGCTGATCTCCGGCGCCGTCGTGAAGTCGGCGAACGGGTCGTGGTTGGCGTAATACGCCGCGTTGGCGCGCGCCATGAAGGCGTCGAGCCGCTCGGTCACGCCGCCCGCGCCACCGAGACGCGCGGCCTCGCCGCGGCCATGAAGGCGAGACCCGCCGCGAGCATCGGCAGGCAGAGCCGCTGCCCCATCGA
>CAXUBM010000037.1:868-11625 GCA_964249235.1 uncultured Acetobacteraceae bacterium
ACGCGTCCGGCTCGCGGGTGAATTCCGCCGTGAACCGCGCCACCGCGTAGCCGGCGAGGAACAACCCGGTCAGGAAACCGGCGCGCGCCCGCAAGGCCGGCCGCGACGCCGCCGCCCACATGACCGCCGACAGCACCACACCCTCGAGGAACGCCTCGTAGAGTTCGCTCGGAAAACGCGGCACGTCGTCGACCCGCGGATAGATCATCGGATAGGGCCACCAGGAGGGCGCCGGCCGCCCCCATAGCTCGCCGTTGATGAAATTGGCGCAGCGCCCGATTCCCAGCCCCATCGGCACCACCACCGCCAGCCGGTCGGCGAACAGCAGCGTCGGCACGCGGCGGGCGTGCGTGTAGAGCACGATGGAGACGATCACGCCGAGCACGCCGCCATGGAAGCTCATCCCGCCATGCCAGACCGCCGGGATCGCCAGCGGGTGGGCCAGGAAGTAGCCCGGCTGATAGAACAGCACGTAGCCCAGCCGGCCGCCGAGCACGACGCCCAGCACCGCCCAGGTGAGGAAGTCGTCGACCGTGGGCGCGTCGGCGACGAATGGCGTCCAGCGGCACAGGGTGCGCATCAGACGCCAGCCCAGCAGCAGGCTGACGATGTAGGCGAGCGCGTACCAGCGGATCGCGAAAGGGCCCAGCGCGATCGCGGTGCGGCTGAAGTCGGGGAAGATGAGCGGGTGCATCGAGTCTCGCCGGAAGTGGGGTCAAGGCAGGCCAGGGGGCCCCGCGGGGGACGAGACCCCGGCATCCGAGGGCGGCGCCCCTTGGCGCGGTCCAGGGGCAGCGTCCCTGGTCAGACAAACGGATCGCTCGTCGCCAGATGCTCGCGGACATAGCGCGCCACCCCGGTCTCCAGCGTCGTGAAGCGGCCCGCATAGCCCGCCTGACGGAGCCGGTCGATCCGCGCCTGCGTGAAGGACTGATACTGGCCGCGCAGCGTGTCCGGCAGGTCGACGAAGCGGACGCGGCGCTCCCGCCCGGCCGCGTCGGCGACCGCGTGCGCGAGGTCGAGATAGGTGCGCGCCTCGCCGGTGCCCACGTTGAACAGGCCGCTCACGCGCGGCGAGGCCAGAAACCAGAGGATGACGTCGACGACGTCGGCGACGTCGATGAAGTCGCGCGCCTGGGCGCCGTCGGCCACGTCCGACCGGTCGCTGCGGAACAGTGTCGCCGGCCCGCCCGCCTCGATCTCCTCGTATTTGCGCCTGACCACGGAGATCATCGACCCTTTGTGGTACTCGTTCGGCCCGTAGACGTTGAAGAACTTCAGCCCCACGCATTGCGGCGGCATCGCGTGCCCGGTCCGTCGGCGCCGCTCGACCGCGAGGTCGAAGACGTGCTTGGTCCATCCGTAGAGGTTCAACGGCCGCCACTGTTCGAGTTTGGCCGGGTCGTCGTCGAAGCCCAGCGCGCCATCGCCGTAGGTGGCCGCCGACGACGCGTAGACCAGCCGCGTCTCGGTCGCGGCGCACCAGTGCAGCAGGTACTCAGACAGGGCGACGTTGACCCGCCAGGCGAGGTCGGCGTCGCTCACCGTGGTGTCGCTGATCGCACCGAGGTGCACGACCGCCTCGAGCCGCGGGTGGCCGGCGAGAAAGGCGGGCAGCTCGTCGGGCGGCACCAGACGCTGCGGCGGATGACGCGCCAGGTTGCGCCACTTCACGCCCGATCCCAGCCGGTCGGCCACGACCGTCTCGGTCCCGCGCGCAAACAAGCGTGCTTGCAAGTTGGACCCGATGAAACCGGCCCCGCCGGTGACCAAGATCATGCACAGCGTTATAGGCGAGCCTCGGCGCGACGATAGTCCGCCGGCGTGGCGGTTCCCGGAAAGGGTCAGGTGCGATGAACAGGCCGAAAATCTTCGACGATCTCGCGGGTGTGGCCGGCGGCGCGCTCTCGGCGCTGAGCGGCATCGGCGACGAGGTCGAGCAGATCGTGCGCGCGCGCATCGACGAGGCGCTGCGCACCATGAAGCTGGTGCGCCGCGACGAGTTCGACGCCGCGCTGGAACTCGCCGCCAACGCGCGCGCCGGCCAGGAGGACGCGAGCCTGCGGATCGCGGCACTGGAGCGGCGCGTGCAGGCGCTCGAGAGCGGCCGCGTCGGCGGCTCCGAGGAGGCGGCCGAGCCGCCCCATGATCACGAGGAGGGCGGCCTCGGCGGACCACCTGCTGCCGAGCCGCATCAGACGGGCGATCTTCCCCCCGCCGCGGAGCACCCATCGGCCGGGTGACTTGCAGCGCGCGCCCATGACCCATAGGCTTTGCAAGCCGGTAGCACGAATCTGTTCAGCGACCGGTTCAAGGCCTTCCTCCTGAAGGGGAGACCCGCATGTCCGCCCTGAGCCTTTCCCACAGCGACACCGCCGCCAACCCGATCGATCTGATGGAGCAGATCGTCTCGGCCAACGAATGGGCGTTCGACCGCCGAAGCGACTCGGAGATGGCCGCCGAGGCACCCGGTAAATGGTGCGACTACGGCCTCTATTTCAGCTGGTCGCGCGAGATCAACGCGATGAATTTCACCTGCACCTCCGACCTGAAGGTGCCGACGCCGCGCCGTCGCGAGCTCTACGAGCTCCTGGCCCTGGCCAACGAACGGCTCTGGTTCGGACATTTCGGCATGGACCAGGACGACGGCATGCCGCTCTTCCGCCATTCCATCCTGCTGCGCGGCGCCCATGGCGCATCGAGCGAGAGTCTCGAGGACATGGTCGACATCGCGATCACCGAGTGCGAGCGCTTCTACCCCGCCTTCCAGTTCGTGCTGTGGGGCGGCAAAGCGGCCGCCGAGGCCATCGAGGCCGCCATGCTCGAATGCGCGGGCGAGGCGTGACGCGCCTGACCACATGACGGAGGCAGGCGGGACCGGCGCGCCGATCCCGCCCCTCCTCCTCCTCGGGTGCGGCAAGATGGGTGCGGCGCTCCTCGACGGGTGGGTCCGTGACGGGCTGGCACCGTCGGTGGCCGTCGATCCTGCCCGACCGGACCTGCCTGGTTCGCACCGCGTCGCCTCGAGCCTGGCCGAACTCCCCGCCGGCTTCGAGCCGGCCTGCGTGGTGGCCGCCGTCAAGCCGCAGCACGCCGGCGCGGCGTTGTGCGGTCTGGGCGCGCGGTTTCCCGGCGCGCTCTTCCTGTCGATCATGGCCGGCCGCACCGTCGCGTCTCTCCGCCGCGCCTCCGGCGCCGCGTCCTGGGTGCGGGCGATGCCCAACCTCCCCGCCTCGGTCGGCAAAGGTGTGACCGCCGCTTACGCCTCGCCCGAGGTCACGCCGGCGCAAGCGTCGCTGGCCACACGCCTGCTCGCCGCGGTTGGCACCGTCGAGTGGCTCGATGACGAGACCATGCTCGATGTCGTCACCGCCGTGTCCGGCTCCGGCCCGGCCTACTTCTTTCTGCTCGTCGAGGCGCTCGCCGAGGCGGGGGTGAAGGCCGGACTGCCGCGCCCGATCGCCGAGAATTTGGCGCACCGCACCCTGGTCGGGGCCGGTGCGATGATCGAGGCGGGCGAAAACGACGCCAAGGCCTTGCGCGCGGCGGTTACCAGCAAGGGGGGCACCACCGAGCGCGCCATCTCGGTCCTGACCTGGCCGGGCGGCCTGCCCGATCTGATCGATGAGGCGGTCGCCGAGGCGGCCGCCCGCGCGCGCGAACTCGCGTCGTGACCGCGTGTTGGACGTCCGCAGCGGCCGGGCAGGCCGGAGGAGCGCGCCGATGAGCGATGAGACGAGTGCCACCGACTTCGATCAGGCCCTGATCGGCAGCGCCTTCGAGCAGATCGCCGCTCGCGGCTGGCGGCAGCTCAACTTGGCCGACGCCGCGCGCACCGCCGATCTGCCGCTCGATCGCGCCCGCGCCCGCTTCCCGACCCCACCCGCGCTGCTGTTCCGGCTCGGCGCCCTGGCCGACGAGGCGGCCCTGGCCGAGGCCAGCGGCGCTGGCCTGGCCGGCGCCGTGGCACCCAGCCCGCGTGAGCGCTTGTTCGACATGCTCATGCGCCGCTTCGACGTCTTCCAGCAGCATCGGGCGGGCGTCATCGCGCTGCTGCGCGACCTGCCGTCCAACCCGGGCCTCGCCCTGCTGCTCGCCGGCGCCACCAGTGCGAGCATGCGCTGGATGCTGCAGGGTGCCGGCATCGACACCGGCGGCGTGCGCGGTGCGCTGCGTGTCAACGGACTGGTCGGCCTCTGGCTCTACGCGCTGCGCGCCTGGGAGCGCGACGACAGCCCCGACCTCGCCGGCACCATGGCGGCGCTGGACCGGGCGCTGGAGCGGGCGAGCGCCTATGACGGCGTGCTCCGGCACGCGCCGGCCGCGGATGCGGAGATCGACCCGGCGCTGGCGGCCGTCATCGTGCCCGAGGACGAGCCGCCGCCCGCGGCAGCGGTCTGAGGTCAGGGCCGCATATCCTGGAGACCGGAGTCCGGTCCCCGGCGTGGTTGGGGGCCGAGCCCCAGCCGTCTTGACCTCGTCCCAAGTTCGGCGTCAGACCCCGGCGATGAACTCCCTCTTCCGCGCCGTGACGGGGGCGCGCCGCTACACCGTCAAGGAAATCTTTCTCACTCTCCAGGGTGAGGGGGTCAATGCCGGCCGAGTCGCCGTGTTCTGCCGTTTCGCCGGTTGCAACCTCTGGTCGGGACGCGAGGAAGACCGCGCCGGGGCCGCCTGCCGTTTCTGCGACACCGATTTCGTCGGCATGGACGGCGAGAATGGCGGCCGCTTCGACGCACAGGCGCTCGCCGCCGCCATCGAGCGCCTGTGGCGGGCCGGGGACGCGAACCGGCTCGTCGTGCTGACCGGCGGCGAACCGCTGCTGCAGGTCGACGACGTGCTGATCCGCGCGCTGCACGCTCGCGGCTTCGCGATCGCGGTGGAGACCAACGGCACCGTCGCGCCTCCCGACGGCATCGACTGGCTCTGCGTCAGCCCCAAGGGAGGTGCGACGCTCGTGGTCACGTCAGGCGACGAGCTCAAGCTGGTCTTCCCGCAGGCCGCGGCACCGCCCGAGCTTTATGCCGGCCTCGCCTTCCGCCACCTTCTGTTGCAGCCGATGGACGGCCCCGATCGCGCCGCCGCCACCGGGGCGGCGATCGCCTATTGCCTCGCCCACCCGCGCTGGCGGCTGAGCGTGCAGACCCACAAGGCGCTCGGCATTCCGTGATCGAGTTGACCCAAAGCTTCGGCTTCGAGGCCGCCCACACTCTGGCGCGCGACATCGACGCCGAGAGCAGCGCGCGCATCCACGGCCATTCCTACACCGGCGTGCTGATCCTGCGCGGCGAGCCCGACCCGTCGACCGGCATGCTGGTCGATCTCGGGTCGGTGGCCGCCACCGTCGCGGCCTTGCGCGATCAACTCGACCACCGCCTGCTCGACCGCATCGAGGGATTGGGCGCCGGCACGATGGAAAACCTCGCCGCGTGGATCTTCGGGCAAGCACGCCGCGATCTGCCCGCGTTGGCCCGCGTCACCGTCCGCCGCGACAGCCTTGGGCAAACCTGCAGCTACGAACCCGGCTGCCGCGATGACCCACCTCTTGCGGATCCGAGCGGGACAGCCCTATCAGGAACCGGCCGGTGGGGCGTAGCCAAGCGGTAAGGCAGCGGATTTTGATTCCGCCATTCGGAGGTTCGATCCCTCCCGCCCCAGCCAGCCCCGCGCTTCGGGCTGGCCGGGACGCCGCGGGTGTCAGACCGCCTTTTTGAGGTTCGGACTGGCCTTGAAACGGACGGTCTTGCCGGCCTTGACCTTGACCGGCTCGCCGGTGCGCGGGTTGAGCGCCTTGCGGGCCTTGGTCTTGCGGACCGTGAACGTCCCGAACGACGGCAGCGTGAAGCCGCCCTCCTTCTTCAGTTCGCGAACGATGGCGACGATCAGGTCGCTTGCGGCCTGATTGGCGGCAACGCCGGTGCAATCGATCGATTCTTGAATGATGCCGGCGATGAATGCCTTACTCATGATCCTGTTCGAGCTCCACTGGGCCGGTGCCGCGCCACGATCGGCGGATCGACCGAAACGGCCTTCAGCATGCGGCCTGTAACGCGTCGTTGAAGGTTTTGCCAGGGCTGTTTGCAAGCGTCGCAGAGTCCGGCGGTGTTGACTGAAAGGATGATGCCGCGTGAGCACACTCCCCGACCGGTCCGCAGCACGTCGCCGCATTTGTCTGTTCGCGCAATACAACCGCGCCGAAACCCTGCCCGACTCTCTGTTCCATTACTTGTGTGAGCTGAAGAGAGCGGGTTTCGAGACCGTCGTCGCCTTGTCCGGCAAATCCAACATCACCGACGCCGACTGCGATCGTCTCGACGAACTCGGTGTACGCGCGGTGACGCGCGCCAATGCCGGCCTCGATTTCGGCGCCTGGGCGATGCTGGTCCGCGCAGGCGCGGCCGAGGGTGCCGACGAAATCCTGCTCGCCAACGACAGCGTCGTCGGCCCGTTCGCGCCGCTGGCGCCGATCGTCGCCGACATGGCCGGTTTCGATGCCTGGGGAATGGTCGAGAGCCGGGAAGGGCGTCCCCACCTGCAATCCTGGTTCGTCTGCCTCTCGGCTGCCGCCCTGGCGAGCGGGGCGGTCGGTCGCGTCTTTGCGCAGCCCTTCGAGGCGATGAGCAAACCGGAAATCATCGCGCACGGCGAACTCGGCCTCGGTGCCGCGTTCGAAGCTGAGAGTCTCGGCGGCGCCGCCCGCCACCGGTCCGTCTTTCGCCTGCGGCCGTCGTTGCTGGTCGCCATCAACCCGATGCATTTCCGCTGGCGGCCTCTGCTCCGCAGCGGCCTGGTCCCGTTTCTCAAGCTCGAACTGCTCCGCGACAATCCCTCCCGCATCCTGGGCTTGCACGACTGGCGCCGCGTGATCGGCGACGCGGGGATCGACGAACTCTCGTGGATCGAGGTTTCGCTGGCCGACCGCACGGGCCGCCCGTCCGGCTTACCCGGCCTGCGCTCTTCGGTTTTGCAGTTTCTCCTGCGCGAGGACCGGGCGGCGTTGCTCGCCGATCTGCTCGCCCAGGTGTCAAGTCGAACGAAAACGGCCGGGCGCGAGCCCGGCCGTTCGTCGCGACGACGGGCGGAGAACTAGGTCGACTTGATCTGCGAAGCGTTCAGGAACTGGGTCTCGCCGACGAGGGTGATCTTCGATCCGTCGCTCAGCGATATGACCAGGTTGCCGCCGCTCTGAGCTTGGCCGTTGCCGTCCATGTTGTTGATCACGTTCGACGCGGCGCTCGAACCGTAGTTGAACAGCGTGATCAGGTTGCCGCTGGCCGCATTGAAGTCGTCGATCGTGACCGAGGTGCCCGACCCGCCATTGACGCTGAACAGGTCGAAATAGTTGTTCGCGCCCGCGCCACCCGTCATCGTCGACAGCCCGTGGCCGCCGACCATCGTGTCCGTGCCGACACCGCCGATCAGTGTCGCGTTGCCCGAGCCGGCCCAGAACGCGTCGCCCACCAGGCTGCTCGACGCATCGAAGTCGACCGGACCGGTGCCGCCATGGGTGGTGTCGTTGGCGACGAAGATGGCGCTCGAGCCACCGGTGGCGGCGTAGTTGATCGTCGTGGTGCCGGTGCCGCCGCCATAGAGCGTGTCCGGACCGCCGCCGGAAACCGTCATGTTGTCGGTCTCGCCGGCCAGGCCGTTGAGCAGCAACGAGCCGCCCGACTGGGCGTAGCTCATGCCGCCCGCGCCGGCATTGACGGTCAGGCTGCCGTAGTTGGTCACGTTCATAGCCGAGCCGGTCGCGCCGAAGAGCGTCGTGTTGCCGACGTTGAACACGATCAGCGAGGACGCGCCGGTCACGTCCGCCGTCATGCTGGCGCCCGGCACCTCGGAGCTGGCGAGGTAGGAGCTGGCGCCGGTCATCGTCACCGACGTGCTGCCGGCGCCGCCGATCACCGTGTCTGCGTCGCCGGCCGAATCGACCACGCCGCCGTTGCCGATCAGGTAGGCGTTGTTGCCGCCGCCCAGCGCCACCGTGTCGATGCCGATGCCGGTCGAGACGGTGTCGTTACCGTTGCCGCCGACGATCACCGCAGTGGCCGAGCCCGAGGTCGGACCGCTGTAGAAGAAGCTCGTGCCGTCGCCCACCAGGAGTTGCGAGGAGCCCTGCGGCCCGATCACGCCCACCGTGCCGAGATTGTTGGTCACCGCCAGGAAGCTCGAGCCGGCCATGTAGCTGTAGAAGCCCGCCGGGGACGACGCGATCTGCGCGAGCATCGCGCCCATGCCGTTGGTGGGCGCCGCGAGCGCGCTTGCCGTGCTCAACCCGAATGCATCGTTCGTCAGCGTAATGCCCACGCTGCCGTTGATCGTCACACTGCCTTGCGTGAGTGCCATTTCCCGCCTCTATCGAAGTCCCCGCATGCGCGCCAGCCGCCAGCGTGGTGCCTCTTTGAGGCGGACATACAGTGAGGAGACACCGGAGCGCAATAAAAAACGCCTTCTCAAAAACTAACAAAAACTTGAACGTAACGCCGGCGCTGGACCGCAGCCCGTACGACCGAACCAAACGATGTTGCCGGTGTTAGCAATCGCCACCGCACGCGCAGCCTCGGGAAACCGAGGCGGACCGCGGCTTTCCAGATCACCTCCGTTTGCACAACCGAGCCCGGCTAACAGAAGAAAGGGCGGGGCAGAGCGGCCGACGCCCGGTCGGGCCGGCCGCCGCGGCTCCCGTCCCGGTCCGTGCACCCCCAAGTTGAGACTGGTGCGCGGACAGAACTGGAGCCACGACGATTGACCTTCCCGGGCGCTTTCACTTCCGATCAGGCCGAAGGGTCGGTTCCGACAACATTGGCGGAGGTGAGCTGCGACTTGGCGATGTTCTGCAGGATCACGGTGGCATTGCCGACCGAGAGTGTGACCGGCCCCTGCGCCGTCGACGCCTCGGTTGCCGCCAGCGCGCTCTGCACCGCGCTCGCGCCGAAACCGAAGAAGGTGAGCAGATTGCCCGACGCCGAGCCGAAGTCAGTGATCGTCACCGTCGCCGAGGCGCTGTGGGCGAACAGGTCGAAATAGTTCAAGGCGCCCGAACCGCCGGTGATCGACGTCGCCCCCGTGCCAGCCACCAGCGTGTCCGTCCCGGTGCCGCCGATCAGCGTCTCGTTGCCCGAGCCGGCCCAGAAGGCGTTGCCGCCGCTGGCTTGGCTGCCGTCCAGCAGCACGTCGCCGCCGCCGCCCTTGGTGGTGTCGTTGGCGACCAGCACGTCGCCCGGCATCGGACCGCTGAGATAGACGTTCGAGCCGCTGGCCGCGTAGAGCGTGTCCGACCCTGCCCCGGCGGCGCCGTTGACCGAGAGCGTGCTGCCGGCGCCGCTGCCGAAGAAGGTCAGCGTCCCGTTGATCTGGTTGTAATCCGTGATCGTGCCTGCCGACCCGGAGACGGTCGTGTTGCCGAACGCGTTGACCGTGGTCGCCGTGCCGGAGGCGGCGAGCACGGTCGTGTTGTTGACCAGGTTCAGGACGGTGCCCGACCCGTGCGAGTCGTCGACGAGCAGGCCGCCGCCGTAGCCGCCATCGACCGTGGTGCCGGTGCCGGTGATGATGATCGACGCCGACCCGGCGCCGACCTGCACCACGCTGCTGGCGCCCTCGACCGTCACCGCCGAGGAGCCGACCCCGAGATAGATCTGGTCGGTGCCGGTCCCCGCGTCGATCACGTCGTTGCCGGTTCCGGCGATGATCTGCGCGTCGCCGGTGCCGCCGACCAGCGTCGTGTTGCCGCTGGTCCCGACATAGGTGAAGTTGGTGCCGTCGCCGACGGCGATCGCCGACGAACCGTCGCTCGCCTGGCCGAGCAGTGCCACGTTACCAAGGTTGTCGCCGACCAGCAGCAGATTGCTGGTGCCGCTGAAGCTGTTGAACCCCGCCGTCGCGACCTGCGACATCATCGAGGAGAACATCGACGCATGCGTCGACGCGTAGGAATTCTCGGTCAAGGTCACCGGCGTGCTGCCGCCGCTGATCGTCACCGAACCCTGGTTGGCCATCTCGTGATCCCTCTGCCTCGTCCGTGGCGGCGCCTCGGCCTGTTCGCCAGGCGAGCGGGCGGAAGTTACGCCCGTATAACGTTCGGATGCAAACACGTTACTTGCCGCGTCGCCACAAAATGCTGTGCAAAAATAAATCTGAGGGGAAGATGTTTCCTATTTTCTAGTGCCTGGCTTTCAATATGCTGTCCGATGTGAAGACGAATCGAACTTTCTGATCAAAGTGGACTGGAAATGGACTCACCCGACGACGGCTTCGACGAACCCGTCCACGACGCCGCCAGCACCTTGCGAGCCCTGCTCTCCCCCGCGCTCGCGCGAATCGTCGACCGGCCGCGCGTCGTCGACGAAGCCGCCGCCGGCTGGGGCCACGTCGCCTTCGCCGCCTGGCTCGTCGCCGCGATGCGGCCCCGCCTCGTCGTCAGCATCGCCAGGCGTCCGAGCGCCCTGCACGCCGCGCTCTGTCAGGCCATGGCGCGCGACTCGATCCCCGGCGAGGTGATCGCCTTCGACCCTCCCGGCCTGCACGACGCGGTGACGCGCTCGTTCCCGTCGCTCGCCCGCACGATCGACCTGCCCGCGCCCGGTCTGCCGCTTCCGGTCAGAGCGGGCAGTGTCGACCTCCTGCACGCCGACCCCGGGCTCTGGCGAGCCGGCCAAGCCGTGTGGCGCGCCTCGCTCGCCGAGCGCGGCGTCCTGTTGCTGCACGGGCACGGGCAGCCCGGCGCGGACGAACCGGGCCTGGCGTTCCTCCACGAC
>CAXUBM010000038.1:0-11012 GCA_964249235.1 uncultured Acetobacteraceae bacterium
GGCCGGGCCTGCCGCCACGCCACCTCCGGCGTGTGCAGGCGCGCCCCGGCCAGCCGCTCGAGCGCCACCAGCCCCCCGGCATCGTCCACCACCGCGATCGACACCCCGAGTGCGTGCCGCTCGGCTTCTTCGCGCGCGCCCTCGATCAACGATCGGGCGTCCTCGAGCGACAGGGAACGTCGTGTACGCATGGTTCAGAACTCCTCGACGATGTCGCGCGCACTGTAGCCCTGCGCGAACAGCAATGCGCGCAGGTCGGCGTGCTCGATGCGATTGGGGACCGCATCGGCCAGCACCTGCTTCGGGCGATAACCGATCCCGAGTCCTGCGGCCTGCAGCATCGCGATGTCGTTGGCGCCGTCTCCCACCGCCATCGTCGCCCCGAGCTTCGCCTTGCGCTGCACCGCCAGGGCGAGCAGCGCGTCCCGCTTGGCGTCTCCGTCCAGGATCGGTTCCGCGACTTCTCCGGTCAGGCGCGCGCCGTCATCGAGCAGCACGTTCGCCCGATGGGCGTCGAACCCGCACAGTCGCGCCACGCGCCCGCTGAAGAACGTGAACCCGCCCGACACCAGCCCGCACAGCGCGCCATGCCGGCGCATCGTCGCCACCAGCGCCCGGGCGCCCGGCGTCAACCTCACGCCCGCCCACGTCTCCTCCAGCGCCGACAGCCTCAACCCCCTCAGCGTCGCCACCCGCTCGCGCAGCGCCCGCGCGAAATCGATGTCGCCGTCCATGCTCCTTCGCGTGATCGCGGCGACCAGCTCCCCCGTCCCCGCGTGACGCGCCAGTTCGTCCAGCGTCTCTCCTTCGACGATCGTGCCATCCATGTCGGCGACCAGCACCGCTTTGCGCCGCCCCCGCGTCCGCACCGCCAGGGCATCGACGCGCGCGCCTGTCAGCACGGCGCGCCCCAGATCCAGTGGTGGCGCCTCCGCGCAAGGGATGTCGACCGCCTCGCCCTCCGAGAGCACCACGCCGTCGCCGCCCCCGACGACCGCCCGCGCCTTGGCGACCAGATTGTCCTCGAGCCGCACCCCGGGCGCCGCGACCAACGTCAGCACATGAGTTGCCATCGGGGCGGCGTAGCCGCAGGAGGTTCGTGGGTCCAGGTCCGGGGCTGCGCCCCTCGGTGTCAGTCCGCGACTTCCGCCAGCACCGCCGGCACGATCACCGGGATCGGCGTCGGCACGAACCGCTTCGCCCCCGCCACCGGGACCAGATGGCTGAGGAAGAGCTGGGTGCAGGCCTGCCACGAGTGCCGCTCGGCGAACGGCCGGCACAGGCTCCTGTCCACCTCGAGCGCGCCCAGCGCCGCTCGCCTGAGGTCTTCGTCGATCCGCCCGACCGGCGCCTCCGCGATCACGTCGCGCGGCCCCGTCACCGGGAACGCCGCCACGGGCGTGCCGCAGGCCAGGCTCTCCAGTATCACCAGCCCGAACGTGTCGGTCACCGACGGGAAGACGAAGACGTCCGCCCCCGCATACGACGCCGACAGCGCCGCCCCGTAGCGCGCGCCGGTGAAGTGCGCGTCCGGAAACTCGCGCGCCAGCGCCGAGCGCTGCGGGCCGTCGCCCACCACCACCTTCGACCCCGGCAGGTCGAGCGACAGGAACGCCCGGATGTTCTTCTCGACGGCCACCCGGCCGATGCACACGAACACCGGCCGCGCCAATCCCCGATACGGGTCTGCCGGCTCCGGCTTGAACAGCTCGACATCCACCCCGCGCGACCAGGGCCGGATGCTGCGATAGCCACGACGCGCGAGTTCCTCGCCCAGGCTCGCGGTCGCCACCATGATGCCCTCGCCGGCATTGTGGAACCGCCGCAGCCACGCGTAGCTGAGCGACGCGGGCAGCCTCACCCGCGCCTGCACGTATTCCGGAAAGCGCGTGTGGAAGGCCGTGCTGAACTGCCAGCCCCGCTTGAGCGCCAACGCCCTGGCCGCCGAACCGAGCGGTCCCTCGGTCGCGACATGCAGCGCGTCCGGCCTGAAATCGTCGATCAGCCGCTTCAGCTGCCGGCCCGGAAACATCGCCAGCCTGATATCCGGATAGGTCGGGCAGGGCACGGTCCGGAACCGGTCCGGCCCGATGACCTCCGCCACATGGCCGGCCTCGTTGAGCAGCCGCACCACGGTGCTCAACGTCCGCACGACGCCGTTGACCTGCGGATGCCAGGCATCCGAGATGATCAGGATCCGCAGGCTGCGCGCGGCGCTCGACCGGTCCAAAACGCGGTCGGACATACTGTCAGGCAGGTTCGGCCACCAATGCGCCCCGCGGCGCCGCGAAGGAGAACTCGTTCAACGCCGCCCACTCGAGCAGTTCGAAGCGGCCGTCGTGGTGCTCCACGAGCGCCGTGCAGCTCTCCACCCAGTCGCCGTCGTTCATGTAGCGCACGCCGTGCACGTCGCGCATTTCGGCATGGTGGATATGACCGCAGACCACGCCGTCGAAGCCGCGCGTGCGCGCCTCCGCCGCCAGGGCCGTCTCGAACCGATCGATCGCCTTGACCGCCTCCTTGACCTGTCGCTTCAACCACGCCGACAAGGACCAGTAGGAATAGCCGAGCCGTCGCCTCATCACGTTGAAAAGCCGGTTCGCCTCCAGCGCCACTCGGTAGGCCCAGTCGCCGAAATGGGCGAGAAACTTGGCGTAACGAACCACGCTGTCGAACTCGTCGCCGTGGATGACCAGGATGCGCTTGCCGTCCGCCGTCACGTGCTCCGCTTGCGCGCGGAGCTTGATCCCGCCGACCTCAAGGTCGAGACCGAGCCAGGTCCGAAACAATTCGTCGTGGTTGCCGGGGATGTATGTCACCGCCGCGCCGCGCCGCGCGTGGCTGATGATCAGCCGGAGCACCTCGTCGTGCGCCACGTCCCAGTACCAGGACTTCTTCAGTTTCCAGCCGTCGATGATGTCGCCGACGAGATAGAGGTTCTCGCACGACACCCGGCGCAGGAAGTCCGCGAGGAAATCGCATCGCGCCCCGCGGGTGCCAAGATGCACGTCAGAAATGAAAACGCTGCGAAAGCAAAGCGAACGAGGTGAGGACATCAGGTCCTCCGCGATCGGCCCGGGCGGAGTGAGACTCGCGTTCATCGGCACGCTCGTTCCTTTGGCGAGGGGCTGATAGACAATTACGTAACCGCCCCACGTGAATCTTCCATGACGTCTGCGTCAGGACGTTACATCAGCACCTCAAATCCGTCTTCGAGATGTCACACCCGCTGAACGACAGGTCTTTCTACACTGTCCCCATGAAGAATCCGCGCCCTCGTTGAACGGCTCTCGCCGGCCTGCCCAGCACCTTACATGATCATCATCTACAACCCCACCGCCGGACGGCGCCGGATCGCCGCGCTGTGGCGTGTGATCGATATCCTCATCGCCAACGGCCTGCAGCCGCGCATCGCGGAAACCCAGTCCGCCGGCCACGCCACCATGCTCGCCCGCGAAGCCGCCGACGGCCGCGAACGCATCGTCGTCGCCGCCGGCGGCGACGGCACCATCGCCGAGGTGGCCGCCGGTCTGCTCGGCAGCCGCTCCTCGCTGGGCATCATTCCGCTCGGCACCGCCAACGTGCTGTCGCACGAACTCGGCCTGCCTATGCAGCCCAAGGCCCTCGCCGCCGCCCTGGCGTTCGGCCGCACCCGCACCCTCTGGCCGGGCGTCGCCGAAGGCCCCGATGGCATCCGCGTCTTCGTGCAGATGCTCGGCGTCGGTCTCGATGCCCAGGTCGTCCACCGTGTCAGCCACCGCCTCAAGCGCGCCATCGGCCGGCAGGCCTACACGCTCCAGACCCTGCGCGAGATCGGCCGCTACGACTACCGTCCGATCCGCGTCAACCTCGACGGCATCGCCACCGAGGCCGCCAGCATCGTCGTCTCCAAGGGTCGCTTCTACGGCGGCACCTACACTCTCGCCCCGAGCGCGCGCTCCTCCGAACCCGGCTTCTCCGTGGCCCTGTTCCGCAACAACGGCGCTCGCGCCGCCCTCGGTTACGGCGCCGCCCTGGTTCTCGACCGGCTCAGCCGCGCCCACAGTCTTGAACTCGTCCATGCCCACCGCGTCGAGATCTTCGGCGGTCTGCAGCCCGCCCAGGCCGACGGCGACCCCGCGGGCGTGACCCCGATCGCGGTGAGGGACGCCGACATGTCGCTGCCCGTCGTTGTGCACTGACGTCGAGGCGCTGCCCCGAGGCGGCGCCAGGATCGAACCGCCGCTGGCGCGGCGGGAACCCGGCGCCGGCGCCCCGGACATCGCCTACCTCCGCGTGAACGACCAGTAGACGGGGGAGCGGCCGGCACGCAGCGCCTTCGCCTCGTAACGCGTCGGGGCCCAGTCACGAGGCCGCTCGGCGCTCTCCGCCGCCAGACTGAACATGTCCTGCCCCGCCATCACCGCGCGAACCCACGCCTGGTAGGTCGGATCATCGCTCGCGATCCGCCAGTCGCCGCCCGGCCGCAACACGCGCGCCAGCAGCGCCACGTTTTCCTCGCCCACGAACCGCCGCTTCGCGTGCCGCGCCTTCGGCCAGGGATCGGGAAACATCAGGAACACCGTCTCCAGGCACCCGTCCGGCAACGCCCGCAACAGCGTCCGCGCATCCTGGTCCCACAGCCGCAGATTGGCGGGCGGCGCCCAACCTGCCTCTTCCCCCTCCGGCACCAGCCGCGACAACAGCGAGCAGATCCCGTTGACGAACACTTCCGCCGCGATCAGCCCATCGTCCCGGTGAGCTGCCGCCACCGCCTGCGCGTGCTCGCCACCGCCGAACCCGATCTCGAACCGCAACCGCGCGACCGCCACTGCGAACGCCTTTCGCGGCTCAGAACCGAAATGTTCGGCAAACCGAAACCGAGGCAGCGCCTCCTCGATCAGCCGGCGCTGCCGAGCCCTCAACCGGTGTCCGGATTGCCGCCCGTAGAGCCGATCGGAGGCGGGTCTGGGGGCGCTGCCCCCGATGGGGTCCAGGGGCGCCGCTCCCGGTCATCGTCCGAAGGCGCGCCTCAACTCTCCGACGAGCTCCGTCCGCTCCCACGTGAAATCGTCCCGCTCCCTGTCCGGAGAACGCCCGAAGTGCCCATAAGCCGAGGACGCCGCGTAGATCGGCCGATTGAGCCGCAAATGCTGCCTGATCCCCCGCGGCGACAGGTCCAGCACCTCACGCAGCGTCCGCTCGAGCCGGCTTTCATCCACGTCCTTGCCCGTCCCGTGCAGGTCCACATACACCGAGAGCGGGTGCGCCACCCCGATCGCGTAGCTGATCTGCAACGTGCAACGATCGGCGAGGCCCGCCGCCACCACGTTCTTCGCCAGATACCGGCATGCATACGCCGCCGACCGGTCCACCTTCGTCGGGTCCTTGCCGCTGAACGCACCACCGCCATGCGGCGCGGCTCCACCGTAGGTATCGACGATGATCTTCCGCCCGGTCAGCCCGCAATCTCCGTCCGGCCCGCCGATCACGAACACCCCGGTCGGATTGACGTAGAGATCCTCCTCGCGCGGTGTCCAGCCATCGGGCAGCACCCGCCTGACGATGGCGGTGACGGTGTCGCGGATGTCCGACTGCTGCACGCCCTCGTCGTGCTGCGTCGACACCACCACGCTCGTCGCCCCCACCGGCCGGCCACCCTGGTAGACCAGCGTCACCTGGCTCTTGGCGTCCGGCTGCAACCCCGACGCGCCCCGCATTCGCTCGGCGCGCAGCTCTTCGAGGATCCGGTGCGCGTAATGGATCGGCGCCGGCATCAGGCTTTCGGTCTCGTTCGTCGCGTAGCCGAACATGATGCCCTGGTCGCCGGCGCCCTCGTCCTTGTTGCCGGCCGCATCGACGCCCACCGCGATGTCCGCCGACTGCGCATGAAGGTGGCACTCGTAGCTGGTCCGATCGCGCCAGGAAAAACCCTCCTGGTCATAGCCGATGTCGCGCACCGCCTCGCGCACCAGCAACTCCAGGCTGTCGATCACGTCGCCGGGCCCGCGCACCTCGCCCGCCAGGATAATCCGGTTGGTCGTGACCATCGCCTCACACGCGACCCGCGCCTCCGGCTCGGCGGCGAGGTAGGCGTCCAACACCGTGTCACTGATCCGGTCGGCCACCTTGTCGGGGTGACCGTCCGAGACCGACTCGGACGTGAACAGGTAGCGACCTCTATCGCGCATGGATCAACCCTTCGATCGTGAGCCCCGTTCGCGGGGCTGCGGTCTTCGGGGTCGGACTGCTTGGCCGAAACCAACGCCGGGGTCAAGCATCCACCCTTCAGCTCTCGGCCAGCCCCAGGACCTCGTCCATGCCGTACAAGCCCGGTGAGCGTCCGGATGACCACGCCGCCGCCCGCAACGCGCCGTCCGCGAACACCCGCCGATCGAACACTTCGTGCCGCAAGGTCAAACGCTCGCCCTCGCTGGTGAACGACAGGGCATGCTCGCCCACGATCGCACCGCCGCGCAACGTCGCGAACCCGATCGCACCTGCCGGTCGCGCACCGGTCTCGCCCCCGCGCGCATAAACGCCGACGTCGGCCAGCCGTCTTGCCCGACCGGCCGCCACTGCCTCGCCGATCCGCTTCGCCGTCCCCGACGGCGCGTCGCGTTTGTGCCGGTGATGCATCTCCAGGAGCTCGGCATCATACGTGTCTTCCGGCAGCAAGGCCCCGAGCCGTGCCGCCAAGGCCACCACCAGCGCCACCCCGGCGGAGAAATTCGCCGCCTGCACCACCGGCACATGCCGGGCACACGTCGCCACCGCCGCCTGAGCCTGGTCGTCCAATCCGGTCGTCCCCAGAACCCAAGCCGCGGAGGCGGTCGCCAGCACCCGCGCCGTCTTGCCCACGACCGAGGCGTGCGAGAAATCGATGACCGCGTCCGAAACGGCGGCGAGTGCGGCGAGCG
This sequence comes from uncultured Acetobacteraceae bacterium, assembly GCA_964249235.1. Taxonomy (GTDB): domain Bacteria; phylum Pseudomonadota; class Alphaproteobacteria; order Acetobacterales; family Acetobacteraceae; genus CAXTPV01. The sequence continues at coordinate 6,900 of CAXUBM010000038.1, forward strand.
CATCGGCCGCGTCCGTCCGTCCGATCCCGCCCGACAGCTCGTGGCCGCGCTCGGGCACCATGGCGGCCAGCACTCTGCCGATCCGGCCACCGATGCCGATCACACCCACTCTCACCGACGCCTGCCCCGCAAACGTAAGGCGGCGCAGCTGGAGGGGCTGCGCCGCCTGGACGGCATCCGTGGCGCGATTTGGGGGGGGAGCGCCGCGGACAGGTCAGAAATGTGACAGGCGGCCCGAAATTTCAATGCGACGCCCTCGAAAACGGCGGCAGACACGTCGATGTTACCCCGCGCGGGTGTCGAAGAACGTCCGCATCCTGGCGAAGAAGCCTTCGCTGTCCGGACTACCCGTCGGATGTCCCGACGCTTCCTGCTCGAATTCCTCCAGGAGCTCCCGCTGCCGTCGGGTCAGATGCCGCGGGGTTTCCACCGCCACCTGGATATACATGTCGCCGCGCGCGGCACTGCGCAGGATCGAGAAGCCCTTTCCGCGCAGCCGGAACTGCTCGCCCGACTGGGTCCCTGCCGGGATCCTGACCCGTGTGCGCGTCCCGTCGATCACCGGCACCTCGACCTCGCCGCCGATCGCCGCCTGCGTCATCCGGATCGGCACGCGGCAGAACATGTTCGCACCCTCGCGCTGGAACAGCTCGTGCGGCCTGATCGCGACGTGCACGTAGAGGTCGCCTGCCGGCGATCCCTGCGGCCCGGCCTCGCCTTCCCCGGCCAGCCTGATCCGCGTCCCGTCCTCCACGCCCGCCGGGATCTGCACCGACAGCGATCTCTGCTTCGGCACCGTGCCTGCCCCGCCGCAGACCGTGCATGGATTGCGGATCACCCGTCCGGCGCCGCCACAGGTCGGACACCCGCGCTCGACCAGGAAGAATCCCTGTTGCGCACGCACCTTGCCTGCGCCGCCGCAGGTCGGACACTTGTCTCCCGCCCGATCCTTCGACTCCGACCCCGTCCCGCTGCAATGCTCGCAGCTGGCACGCGTCGGCACCTCGACCGGCAGCTTTACACCGGCGAACGCCTCGGCGAGATCGATCTCGACCTGCGTGCGGATGTCGCCGCCGGCGCGCGCACGTCCGCCGGCCCCGCCGCGCCTGCCGCCCAGCGCATCTCCGAACATCTGCTCGAAGATGTCGCCCAGACCGCCGGCATGGAACTCGAAGCCGCCCGGCGCCCCGCCGCCGCCTTCGAAGGCCGCATGACCGAAGCGGTCGTAGGCGGCGCGCTTCTCCGCATCCTTGAGGATGTCGTAGGCCTCGCTCGCTTCCTTGAAGCGCGCCTCCGCCGCCGCGTCACCCGGATTGCGGTCCGGGTGAAACTGCATCGCCAGCTTGCGATACGCCTTCTTGAGGTCGTCGGCGCCGGCCTCGCGGTTCACGCCCAGGACGGCGTAATAGTCCTGCTTGGCCATCTAGCTGCTCATCCTGCACGCATCCGGCACGGAGACGGGCCCGTCGCCGGACCCGCCATCCTCACCCGAAGAGATCCGATCAGGCGGACCTCTTCTTCTCCTCGACGTCCTCGAAGTCGGCATCGACGACGTTCTCGTCCGCCGCCCCCGCCGCGGTCCCGGCACCGCCGGGGGCCGCCTCGCCGGCGCCCGCCTGATACACGGCCTGGCCGATCTTCATCGCCACCTGGCTCAGCCGTTCGCTCGCCGACTTCAACGCCTCGACGTCCGACCCGTCGAGATGCGAGCGCACCGCCGCCACCGCCTGCTCGGCTTCCGCCTTGTCGCCGGCCGGCAGCTTGTCGCCGTGCTCCTTGAGGTTGCGCTCGACGGTGTGAACCATCGCCTCGGCCGAGTTGCGCACCTCGACCTGCTCGCGACGTGCCTTGTCGGCCGCGGCGTTGGCCTCCGCCTCGCGCACCATCCGCTCGATATCGGCATCCGACAGCCCGCCGGACGCCTGGATGCGGATCTGCTGCTCCTTGCCGGTCGCCTTGTCCTTGGCCGAGACCGACACGATGCCGTTCGCATCGATGTCGAACGTCACCTCGATCTGCGGCACGCCGCGCGGGGCCGGCGGTATGCCGGTCAGGTCGAAATTGCCGAGCAGCTTGTTGTCGGCCGCCATCTCCCGCTCGCCCTGGAAGACCTTGATCGTGACCGCGCTCTGGTTGTCGTCGGCCGTCGAGAAGGTCTGGCTCTTCTTGGTCGGGATCGTGGTGTTGCGGTCGATCAGCCGCGTGAACACGCCGCCCAGCGTCTCGATGCCGAGCGACAGCGGTGTCACGTCGAGCAGCAGCACGTCCTTGACGTCGCCCTTGAGCACCGCGCCCTGAACCGCCGCGCCGATCGCCACCACCTCGTCGGGATTGACGTTGCGCGCCGGGTCGCGGCCGAAGAACTGCTTCACCGTCTCGATGACCTTGGGCATGCGGGTCATGCCGCCCACCAGGATCACCTCGCCGATCTCGCTCGCCGACACGCCCGCATCCTTCAGCGCCGCCCGGCACGGGCCCAGCGTGCGCTGGATCAGGTCGTCGACCAGGTTCTCCAGCTTTGCCCGCGACAGCTTCATCACCAGGTGCTTCGGACCCGTCGCATCCGCGGTGATGAACGGCAGATTGATCTCCGTCTCCTTGGACGACGACAGCTCGATCTTCGCCTTCTCGGCCGCTTCCTTCAGCCGCTGCAGCGCCAGCTTGTCGCGCCGCAGGTCTATCCCCTGCTCGCGCTTGAACTCGTCGGCCAGGTAGTCGATCACGCGCGCGTCGAAGTCCTCGCCGCCCAGGAACGTGTCGCCGTTGGTCGACTTCACCTCGAAGACGCCGTCGCCGATCTCGAGCACCGAGATGTCGAACGTGCCGCCGCCGAGATCGAACACCGCGATCGTGCCGCCGTTCTTCTTGTCCATGCCGTAGGCGAGTGCGGCCGCCGTCGGCTCGTTGATGATGCGCAGCACCTCCAGGCCCGCGATCCGGCCGGCATCCTTGGTCGCCTGGCGCTGCGCATCGTTGAAGTAGGCCGGCACCGTGATCACCGCCTGGGCGACCTTCTCGCCGAGATACGCCTCGGCCGTCTCCTTCATCTTGCCCAGGATGAACGCCGAGATCTGGCTCGGCGAATACTTCTCGCCGCGCGCCTCGACCCACGCATCGCCGTTGTCGCCGCGCGCGATCGCATACGGCACCAACCCCTTGTCCTTCTCGACCGTCGGATCCTCGAACCGCCGCCCGATCAGCCGCTTGACGGCATAGAGCGTGTTGGTCGGATTGGGCACCGCCTGCCGCTTGGCCGACTGCCCGACCAGCCGCTCGCCGCCGTCGGTGAAAGCCACCATGCTCGGCGTGGTCCGCGCGCCCTCGCTGTTCTCGATCACGCGGACATCCTTGCCCTCCATGATCGCCACACAGGAATTGGTCGTGCCGAGATCGATCCCGATGACTTTGCTCATCGTGCGTAAGCTCCTTTCAGCGGCGGCAACCGGCCCGAAGCACCGGAAGCGACCCTATGGACATGAACTGGATGGATAAGCCAGGCGGCTAGCAACGATGTATGGAAGGCCGCCGAGCAGGACAAGTGCCGTCTGTGCTCAAAAATTAAGCACTCCCGCTGAGGGAAGAAAGTCGGGGCTCTGCCCCGAACCCCGCCGGGGCCCGCGGCCCCGGACCCGCATCCGAGCCTCTTCCCGCGCCGGGCGACGCTGATGAAGTAATCGGGGCGGGTCCGGGGCGCCGCCCCGGCGGGGTTCGGGGCAGAGCCCCGACCTTCACGCCGAGGTATCCAGCCCCGGCGACGCTTCGCCCGACGCCACCACCACCATGGCCGGCTTCAGCAGCCTGCCGTTGAGGGTCCACGCCTTCGTCCAGGCCGCCACCACCGTTCCCGGCGGATGCGTTCCCGACGGCTGCTCCGCCATCGCCTGATGCAGATTGGCGTCGAACCGCGCGCCGGTCGGATCGGTCGCCACGATCCCGTTGCGTTCCAAAATCCCCAGGAAGCTGCGCTCCACGCCCTCGAAGCCCTCGCGCATCTTGCCAATGACGGGTTCCTCGTCCGGTGCCGCCACCGGCAAGCTCGACAGGCCACGCCGCAGGTTCTCCGCCGCCTCGACCACGTCGCGCGCGAATTTCTGCACCGCGTATTGGCGAGCA
>CAXUBM010000038.1:11022-11489 GCA_964249235.1 uncultured Acetobacteraceae bacterium
TCCACGTCCCGCTTGGCGCGGGCACGGGCGTTCTGCAGCTCCGCCTCGGACCGCATCCAGCGGTCGCGCATCTCGTTGAGCGAACTCTCCAGCTCGCCGATCCGGTCGGCCGCCGCCCGCATCGTCTCCTCGGGGCCGGCCGTCTCCGATCCGGGCTCGTCGCCCGGGCGGGCGAGCTCGTCCTCGGACACCAGTCGCTCGTCATCTTTGCTCATGCGCGCTCAGGTAGGCGAGCCCAAACGCGCAAGCAAGGGCGCAGACGGCCGACAAGACGGACGGCGCGACCACCGGTAGACTGATCCCGAGACGAGGGGGCACGGAATGGGACAGGGTGGCTGGTGGAGACTGGCGGTCGGATCGTCGCTCCTGATGCCGCTCGCGCCAGCCCAGGCCGCCCCGCCCACGTCCACGGCCGGTGCGGCGTCGTCCGACAACGCGATCTCGATCGTGCCCGACCCGAACTACCC
>CAXUBM010000039.1:0-780 GCA_964249235.1 uncultured Acetobacteraceae bacterium
GGCGAACAGGCCACGGTCGCGCGCCGAATGGGACAGGGTGACGATCTCGTCCTCCGCTGCGAAGCTCACGCTGTGCTCGCCGACGATGCCTCCGCCCCGAAGCACGGCGAAGCCGATCGCGCCCTCCTCCCGCGCTCCAGTTATCCCGTCGCGTCCGCGCTCTGACACGGCGGCGAGGTCGACGCCCCGACCTTCCGCCGCCGCCTCGCCGAGCATCAGGGCCGTGCCTGACGGCGCATCGACCTTGCGCCGGTGATGCGCCTCCAGGATTTCGACGTCATAGGTGCGCGCCGGCAAGGCGCGCGCCGCCTGGCGCACCAGGCCCATCAGCAGGTTCACGCCGAGAGAGAAGTTGCCCGCGCGCACGATGGCCAGCTTACGCGCCGCCACGCGCAACGCCTCGTCCTGAACCGCCGTCCAGCCGGTCGAACCGATGACAAGGGCGGGGCCGCCCCGTTCCGCGCAGACGTGCGCCAGATCCAGCGACGCGGCGGCCGACGTGAAATCGATCACCACCGCCGCCCTGCTCACCGCCGCGTCGCGCGACGTCAGCCGCGGGTCGTCGGCCTCGGGCCGGTCGAACAGGCCGCCCAGGACGACATCGTTGCGGCGGCGCGCCGCCTCCGCCACAACCCTCCCCATCCGGCCCAGTGCGCCGGCCACCGCGATGTGGACTCCAGAGTCGCTCACCACGCCCACTCGCGTTCCATCACGCTCTCCACCCGGCGCCCGCACCGGCGGGAGAAGCTCAAGCCCGGCTTTCCTCCGCGCCGGTCAGAA
>CAXUBM010000039.1:790-10979 GCA_964249235.1 uncultured Acetobacteraceae bacterium
ATCCAGCGGCTGGGCACCTCGACCACCATCCTGCTGGGGATGGTGGCGTTCAGCCGTCTGCGGGCTGGCGCAACTCTCGGCGAGTTCACGCATCAGCTCCTTCTGGCGTCCGGTCAGGTGGGTCGGCGTCTCCACGTAGAGCTCGACCACCAGATCGCCACGCTCGCGTCCGCGGAGCGCCGGCATGCCCAGACCCTTGAGGCGCACCGAGCGGCCGGTCTGGGCGCCTTCGGGCACCTTGACCTTCACCCGCCCATCATCCTCGCCGAGCTTCATGCCGGCCGACAGGCAGGGGGCGCTGATCTCGCCGCCGAGCGCTGCGGTGCACATCGGGACAGGCACGTGGCAGTGCAGGTCCAGCCCGTCGCGCTCGAACAGCTCGTGCGGCTTGACGGAGACGAAAATGTAGAGATCGCCACGCGGGCCGCCGCGGGCGCCCGCGTCGCCCTCGCCGGCGATGCGGATGCGCGCGCCGTCGTCGACGCCGGGCGGGATGCGCACCGACAGCGTCCGCTCCTTCCTCACCTGGCCCGCACCATGGCAGGCGCGGCAGGGATCTGCGACCACCTGGCCCCGGCCCCCGCAGCGCGGGCAGGTCCGCTCGACCGCGAAGAAGCCCTGCTGCGCGCGCACCCGCCCCGCGCCGCCGCAGGTCTGGCAGCTGGTGGGCTGGGTGCCGGGCTTGGCGCCGGAGCCCTCGCAGACGTCGCAGGTGGCCACGGTGGGGAACCGCACCTCCACCTCGTCGCCGGTGAAGGCCTGCTCCAAAGCGATGTCCACGTCGTAGCGGAGGTCCTGCCCGCGCGCCGCGCCGCCTGAGCGACGGCCCTGGTTGAACATCTCGCCGAACGCCTGGCCGAACACCTCCGAGAAGATGTCGCCAACGTCGCCGAAGCCCTGCTGGCCGGCTCCGCCGCCCGCGCCCTGCTGCACGCCGGCATGGCCGAAGCGGTCGTACATGGAGCGCTTGTTGGTGTCCGACAGGACCGAATAGGCCTCGTTGCACTCCTTGAAGCGGATTTCCGCGCCGGCGTCGCCGGGGTTGCGGTCGGGGTGGTGCTCCATCGCCTTCTTACGGAAGGCGGACTTCAGCTCGACCTCGGTACAGGTCCGGCTGACGCCCAGCACCTCATAGTAGTCACGCGCCATGGGGATGGGTGAACCTCATTGACGGCCCGGCCAACGGCGGCGGGCGGGATCGGGCCAGCGTCTCTCCAAGATGGAGGACAGCTTCGCCGTTACAAGACAAACGCCCCGCCCCGGCGTGACCGGGACGAGGCGTCGCATTGAGTAAGGCTCGGGAGCTCAGGCCGACTTCTTGTCGTCGCCCACTTCCTCGAACTCCGCATCGACCACGCCGTCGTCGGACGGCGCCGCTCCGCCCTCGTTGGCGGAGGCGGCCTGGGCCTTGTACATGGCCTCGCCGAGCTTCATGGACGCCTGCATCAGCGCCTGGGTCTTAGCGTTGATCTGCTCGACCTCGTCGGTCTCGCGGGCGGCCTTGGCGTCGGTCAGGGCGCTTTCGATGGCGCCCTTCTCCTCGGCCGAGACCTTGTCGCCGTACTCCGCCAGCGACTTCTCGGTCTGATGGATCAGGCTGTCGGCATGGTTCCTGGCCTCCACCAGCTCCTTGCGCTTCTTGTCGTCGGCCGCGTGGCTTTCGGCGTCGCGCACCATCTGCTGGATGTCGCTATCGGACAGCCCGCCGTTGGCCTGGATGCGGATGGAGTGCTCCTTGGAGGTCGCCTTGTCCTTCGCCGTCACATGCACGATGCCGTTGGCGTCGATGTCGAAGGTCACCTCAATCTGGGGCATGCCGCGCGGCGCCGGCGGGATGCCCATCAGGTCGAACTGGCCGAGCATCTTGTTGTCCGCCGCCATCGGCCGCTCGCCCTGGAACACCCGGATGGTCACCGCCGACTGGTTGTCGTCGGCCGTGGAGAAGGTCTGGCTGCGCTTGGTCGGGATCGTGGTGTTGCGCTCGATCAGCGAGGTGAACACGCCGCCCAGCGTCTCGATGCCGAGCGTCAGCGGCGTGACGTCGAGCAGCAGCACGTCCTTCACGTCGCCCTGCAGCACGCCGCCCTGGATGGCGGCGCCGAGCGCCACGACCTCGTCGGGGTTGACGCCCTTGTGCGGCTCGCGGCCGAAGAAGCCCTTCACGGCCTCCACCACCTTGGGCATGCGGGTCATGCCGCCGACCAGCACCACCTCGTCGATGTCGGCGGCCTTCAGCCCCGCATCCTTCAGCGCCTGCTGGCAGGGGCCGATGGTCTTGGCGACGAGGTCGTCGACCAGGCTCTCCAGCTTGGCCCGCGTCAGCTTGATGTTCAGATGCAGCGGACCGGACGCATTCATGGAGATGAACGGCAGGTTCACGTCGTACTGCGGAACGGAGGACAGCTCCTTCTTGGCCTTCTCGGCCTCTTCCTTTAGGCGCTGCAGGGCCAGCTTGTCCTTGCGCAGGTCCACGGAGGACTCGCGCTTGAACTCGTCGGCCAGGTAGTCGACGATCCGCAGGTCGAAGTCCTCGCCGCCCAGGAAGGTGTCGCCGTTGGTGGCCTTCACCTCGAACACGCCGTCGCCGATCTCCAGGATCGAGACGTCGAAGGTGCCGCCGCCGAGGTCATAGACGGCGATCTTCTTGCCGTCGGTCTTGTCGAGGCCGTAGGCGAGCGCCGCCGCGGTCGGCTCGTTGATGATGCGCAGCACCTCAAGGCCGGCGATCTTGCCGGCGTCCTTGGTCGCCTGGCGCTGGGCGTCGTTGAAGTAGGCCGGAACGGTGATGACCGCCTTCTCGACCTTCTCGCCGAGCTGGGCTTCGGCGGCTTCCTTCATCTTCTGCAGGATGAAGGCCGAGATCTGCTGGGGCGAATAGTCCTTGCCGTGGGACCGCACCCAGGCGTCGCCGGAGGGGCCGCGGACGATGTCATAGGGCACCATGCCCTTGTCCTTGGTCACCATCGGGTCGTCGAACTGACGTCCGATCAGCCGCTTGATGGCGAAGAAGGTGTTGGTGGGATTGGTCACCGCCTGGCGCTTGGCGGGCTGGCCGACCAGGCGCTCGCCGTCGTCCTGGATGGCCACGACCGAGGGGGTGGTGCGTGCGCCTTCGGCGTTTTCGATGACCTTGGGAGTCTTGCCGTCCATGATCGCCACGCACGAATTGGTCGTGCCGAGGTCGATGCCGATGATCTTGCTCATCTAGTCCATTCACTCCTTGCATAGCGGCGGACGGCCGTCACTCTGTCGCGCGGCCTTTTCGATCTAAGCGCCGCGTGCGCCCGTCCCCTGGTGTGGGTCTCCGTCGGACCGCCCGCCAGCGACGGCGAACGCCGCTCGCGGACCATCCCGTGGAGACGCGTTCCCGCACCCCCACGCTCGCCGATATGGGGGGCACGGCGCCTGTCGCAAGCCCTCTCGCGCGGCGGCGACGGGCTGTTCCCGAGCGCTTGACGATCCCCCTTCCCTCTGATGTCGCAGCGTTTCGGCGGGCCTTGCAGGCCGCGGGCGAGGCCGCTAGGTTCCGCGCCCTCGCTCACCGCGGTTCAGGCTGCGGGCCCGGTCTGGAGAGATGGCTGAGCGGTTGAAAGCACCGCACTCGAAATGCGGCATACTCGCAAGGGTATCGAGGGTTCGAATCCCTCTCTCTCCGCCACGCAGTCTCGAGCCTTGTCTCTGTGGCAGAGAGCGGCTCGGAGAAGGCGGCAGGGTGCGACCCTTGGCCCGGTCGAACCGTCATGGATCCAGGGCTGATCGGCCTTTGAGAGAGGGTCCGTTCTCAGGGTTCAGCTTCAGCGCGCCCATCAATCGATGGGCGGTCTTGAGACCCTTTACCAGCGTGGGATCGAGCTTGGCCGTCGTGCAATGCGGCCTACCAGATGGCGCGACCAACCAGGTCCGCCCTCCCCTCAGCTTCAGCCGCACAGGCAGGGTGAGGCGGAGCAGAGTCGGTTCCGCGGCGTCGCGCACGAGGCGCTCGTCGGGATTGATCCTCGTCTGAAGCGACTTGAGTTCCGCCTTAAGATCACCCGATCCGGCCGACGGCAGGAGCACCCTGGACGGTGTCGCTATGCACCTCCACCCGCCGGAGCCGAGCGCCGAGCCGGCTCCAGTCCTGGCCGGGCGAACGGGCCAGCATCTGAAGGCGGTCGATCACCAGCGCCTCGGTCGGCTGGGCCGGGATCCGGCGGATCGCGAGGTCCTCGGCGATGTCGCCGCCCTGCTGCAGGGCGGCCGAGACGTAGTAGCGGTGCACGCGATGGCCCCGGTTGTTGAAGCTCGGGCTCATCGGCTCGCCCCGCGCATCGAAAATCTTGCCCTTCAGGGGCGCCGTGGCGGCGCGCGTCGGGCGGGCGCGACGTTGTACGGCGTGGCTGGCGAGGAGCGCCTGGGGCGTCGAAGGTCGCCTGGTCGACGATGGGCGGGTGGCGGCCGGGGTAAGTCTTCTCCTTGTTGACCACCTCGCCGAGGTAGGTGCGGTTCTTCAGGAGATGGAAGAGCGGCCCGCGGGTGAACGGGACGCCGCCGGCCGCGCGACCGACGGCGCTAGGCTTCGCCCTGGAGACCAGGCCCTCCTGCGCTAGGCGGCGCTGCACGAGGTGGACGGAGCGGAGCTCGAGTTAGCGGGCGAAGATCATCCGCACCGTCTCGGCTTCAGCGGGGTTCAGGACGAGGCTGTGCTCCGCCCCGGGCGCCGGTGGGTCGTAGCCCAAGGGCGCAGTCCCGCCTATCCAAAGCCCTTTGGCCTTCGATGCGGCGATCTTGTCTCGGATGCGCTCGCCGGTGACCTCGCGCTCGAACTGGGCGAAGGAAAGAAGAACGTTGAGGGTCAGCCGCCCCATTGAGTTGATGGTGATGAACGCCTGCTCAAGCCCCTACTCGGAGCTCTTGCGCGGGTAGATGGCGCAGCGGAGCGCCTGAAGGCGTAGTCGTCGGTCGTCAGCACCTCGCTCGCCCAGTCGATCACGGGCTTCTGGGTCACCGCCGCCTTGAAGCGGTTAGTCTTGCCCACGATCCACGCAGAAAGCAGCCCGCCGCCCGAGCCGCCGGTGACGAAAAGGTTGTCGCGGTCCACAAACCCCTTGCCTATCGCCCTGTCCACCGCGCTCATCAGGTCGTCGTAGTCCTGGCTCGGGTAGTTCTTGTCGATCAGGTTGGCGAAGGCGTCGCCGTAGAAGGTCGATCCCCTAGGATTGACATAGAGGACCACGTATCCGGCCGAGGCGTAAAGCTGCAGCTCGGAGGCGAAGTTCGGCCCATAGCTGGAGAACGGGCCGCCGTGGATTTCCAGGATCAGGGGTATTTGCGCGCGGGGTCGAAGCCCGGCGGGGTCATGATCCAGGCGTCGATCAGCCGCTTGTCGAGGCTCGACACGACCGGAATCGCCTCCACCCGCCCGAGCGTCTTTCCGGTCAATAGGTCGTGATTCAGCTCGGTCAGGCGGCGTGGCTGCGAACCCACACGCACGACCCCGACGTCGTTGGGATGGTCCCACCCGCCGAATGTATAGGCCACGCCCCGTTGACTGCGACGGAATAGCCGCCGCCGCTGTAGGGCCGGTCCGGCTCAGAGCCGCCGAGCCCGTCCACGACCGGCGTGATCTTCCCGTCGAGCCCAGCACGCGCGACCTTGGTGACACCCCGGTCCGCATACTGGAAATAAGGCTGCGCCCGTTGGCCGCCCATTGCGGGTGGTCCACCGAACGGTCCAGCCCATCGGTGATCGACCGGCCTCCCGTCCCGTTGCTGGCCATGACGTACAGCCGCTGGTTCTCGTAGCCGCGGTAGCGGTCAACGTAGCCAACGTAGGCGATGAAGCGCCCGTCTGGCGACACGACGGGATCACGGTCGGGCCCCACACGGTGGGTGAGTGCGGTCACGGCGCCGTCGGCGACCCGCAGGCGGAACAGCTGCGAGACGCCCGGGTCGAGCTTCCAGCCCTTCTCCTGGTGGAGCTGAACACGATGTCCTGGCCGTCGAGCGTCCAGCATAGCGGGCCCGAGGCGTCGAGCTGGCCAAAGGTCAGCTGGCGCGCAGAGCCGCCGTCCGCCGAGACCAGGAACACATGGTCGTAACCGGGCTTCGAATACCCTTCGTTGTCCTCCCGGAAGTGCACGCGGTCGATGATCTGCAGCGGCTCGGCCCACTCGCACCGTCCGACGCGGCCAGTGGTGCGCCGAGCTTTTGGCCGTCGTCGCGCACCAGCATGGTGAAGGCGATCTGGCGGCTGTCCGGCGACCGAGCTACCGACGTCGGGGCCTCAGGTAGGTCCGCAATACGCGCGCTGGCGCCGCTATCGAGCCAGTAGACGAACAGCTGCGGCCGGTGGTCCTCTCCGGAGGAGACATAGGCCAGGCGCTTGCCGTCCGGCGACCAGCGCGGATGAGACTGGGATGCGCCCGAGCCGATCAGCGGTCTCTGAGCGCCGCTCGCCGGATCAAGCAGCCAAATGGCGCGGTGGGCGCCGTCGGTCATGATGTCCTGGCTTTCGCGGACATAGGCGATAAGGCCGCCGTCACTCCGGATTCGGGGTCGCTCGCCTGCTGCAGGCTGAAGAGGTCGCCGGGCTGGAAGGTCCGCGAGGGTCCCGCGCCGATCTGGGCACGAGACGCCGTTGCGGCCAGGACTGCTAGCGCCAACCCCACCATCGTAGGCCTCAATTGCATGAACAAGCGCTCCGAGATCGGTTTTGGTCTCGCGCCTACGCCAAGCCTGCATGATGTTGTAAGAAGGAACGCCGCCGGCCGAAGCCTGTCCTAAGTTCGAGTACGTCGCCGACGAGGGTGAGGCCGCTCTGGGACAAGAGGTCAATGTTCGATCGCTTCGAACGGTAAACGTTGACAGGTGCCCTCGCGCTTCCAAGAGGGCTTGGCAACGTACTGGCAGACTACTCACGTCCGCATAGGCCGCAACTTGACGAGGTGAGATGCTTAGGGGTGTTCAGTCCACGGGGCCTGCGACCGTCGCCTCACCCTGGCCGCTGCGAACCAAAGCGTCCGCAATAATGCGAGGCAGGCGCACCCGGCTGCCGCAGCGGCTGGGCGTGGGCGGAGGCGTCGAGCGCCAGGCACGCCTCGGTTAGGCGTCGAGGCGAAGCATGTCCCCTCTCACCCTCATCTCGTCCGCTCCAAGCGAGCCGCCCGTGAAACTGGGAAGCGCCGGTGACTACTCATCAACGTGAGACTGAGGCCAAGCCTGCAAAGCAGTGTCCGCAATGGCGAGCAGAGCATTCCGGGACGCTCCGTCGCGCGCCATGACGGACATCCCCTGCACGATCGCCATGACAAAATCGGCCAACGCCGCAGCGTCGACCTGCGGGCCCATGAGGCCGATCCCGGCGTCGCGCTCGATGCGTTGGCGGAGCCGCTCGCGGGTCGACCTGCGGATATCAGCGACCGCCGCCTGGACGTCTGAGGACGCGGCCGAGCCGCTCGCCGTCGCGCTCGCCAGCAGACAACCCCTAGGTGTCGCATCGCCGGTGTAGGCGATAGCGGCGCCCGTCAGCATCGCCAGGACGGCCTCATGGGCGCTCGGCGCGGCGTCGATCGCGTGCGCGATCGCGTCCTGGTTGGCGTAACGGTCAGCCGCCTCCAGGAAGAGCCGCTTCTTGTCGCCGAAGGCGGCGTACAGGCTGGGCGGCATGACGTTCATTGCGGCCGTAAGATCGGCGATCGACGTCGTCTCATAGCCGTATCGCCAGAACGTCAGCATCGCCTGCTCGAGCGCGGCGTCCCGGTCGAAGGACAAGGGGCGACCGGGCCTTCGGCGCGGCGGGCGGTCAGCCTCTGCTTCTTTCATAGCGCTCGATACAAAACCTGTTGACGTTCGGAGACCGATGTAGCACGGGTTTTGTAACGAACGCTAGGAAAGCTCGGCTATGTCCCTCACCAACTACCGCACGCTCGGCCGCTCCGGCCTTGTCGTCAGCCCGCTGGCGCTCGGGACGATGACCTTCGGCCCGGGCGAGTGGAGCGCGGACGATGCGACCTCGCAGGCGATCTTCGACGCTTACATGGGGGCGGGCGGCAACTTCATCGATACCGCCGACATCTATTCGGGCGGCGAGAGCGAACGGCTGGTCGGCCGGTTCATCGCCGAGCGTGGGGTTCGCGACAACATCGTTCTCGCGACCAAGTTCGCCTTCAACACGTCGGCCAGCCCGCTCGCGGCCTCGCAGGCCGGTGGCGGCAACCCGAACGCCGGCGGGGCCGGAGCCAAGCACATCCATCGCGCGCTCGACGCCTCCCTCAAGCGGCTCGGAACCGACTACGTCGACCTCTACTGGATGCACATCTGGGACGGCGTCACCCCGGTGGAGGAGATCGTTCAGACGTTGGGCGACCTCGTTCGCGCGGGCAAGATCCGCTACTACGGCCTGTCCGACATGCCGGCCTGGCTCGCGACGAAAGCCGCGACCATAGCGGCCGAGCGGCGCGTACCGGGGCCGATCGCCATCCAGGTCGAGTACTCGCTCGTCGCGCGCGATGTGGAGGCCGAGCATTTCCCGATGGCGCGCGAGGGGGGCATGGGCGTGATGCCTTGGAGCCCTTTGGCGGGCGGCTTCCTGTCCGGCAAGTATCGGCGCGCGGACACGTCCGGCACAGGTCGGCTGAGCGGCCCCCACCCGTTCGGCGACAGCAAGTTCGCCGATCGCAACTGGCCCATTCTGGACGGGCTCCGCGCCGTCGCCGCCGAGTTGGACCGGCCGATGGCGCAGGTCGCGCTCGCCTGGACGCTGACGCGGAGCGGGGTCGCCTCCACACTGGTCGGCGCTCGCAACGTGTCACAGCTTGAAAGCAACATCGCCGCCACCGACGTCAGACTGAGCACCGAGCAGCAGAGCCGCCTCGACGACCTGAGCGCGCCGCCAATGGGCTTCAGCTCAGGGCTAACGGCGCCGTTCATCCGCCGCATGGTCTTTGGTGGCCGTGACGTGATCGGCTGGGGCGAGTAGAAGCGCGAACGGGCGCCCACCACCGTTTCCCCTGAATTTTTACGGAAGGCGCTCCTACGTATCTATTGAATAGTCGGAGGCGGTGGCATCGTCCGCTTCACCATAGAGCTAGACCCCTGGTGAGATGGTGCAGCTCTCATAACACATGGCAGCGCCAGCTGAGGCGACTGCCTTAAAAGAGTTGGCCAAACCGACTGACTTGGCAGGCGCGAAGGGCGAGTATGGAACGACGGGATCGCCCGGCTCCAGACCCAGGCGCGTGGCGTCCGCCGCCGACTTCGCGCCCACGTCCAGGAAGATCTGGTCGCCCGGCATGACCTTCGTCCGTTCCTCCGTCGGCGTGTAGTGGATGTCGCGGATACCCGTGACGGCCAGCACCGGGCCCTTGGAGCCGATGATGATCCATCGCTGGTCGGGCAGCGCCTGGTCCAGCCAGCCGCCCAGCATCTGCATGGACAGGAAGCCCCCGTCGGTGATGCGCCGCACCACGCCTCCGAGTTCGTCCATATGGGCGTCCAGCATGACCCGGGGACCGCCCGACCCGTTCTGCACGATGACCGAGCCCAGGCCATCGTAGCGGATGGCGCCATAGGGCTTCATCTCGCGCACCATGATGCGGCGGACGCCTTCCTCAAACCCGGGCGCCCCGGCGGCATTGGAGAGCTCGCCGATCGGGGACCGGACGCGGTCAGACCCCTGTGCGGTGGCAAAGGAGAGCGGCAGCAGGGGCCGCGAGGGCGGCGACCAAGGCGAGACGCAATACCAGAACCTTTCAGCGAAGCGCCTGAGGTGCCGCCGCGGACCGGAGCTCGTCAAGACGGCTCGTTCCGATTCCGCAAGAGCGCATGTCCGGATCAGAAGCGGCCATAGTCGTGAGACACTGAGTCGAGCAACTTGCGCGGATCGTACCCGACGCCGTCCTTGAACACGTACTGGACGTCCTCGATGTCGGCGATGCGCCGCGCCGGGTCGCCGCGCACCACGACGAGGTCGGCGTCCTTGCCTGGTGCGATCGACCCGATGCGGTCCGCAAGGCCCTCGTAGATGGCGCCGTTCAACGTCCCGATCTGGATCGCCTCGAGCGGGGAGAAGCCAGCGGCGACGAGCAGCTCCAACTCGCGCTGGTCCGAGAAGCCCGGCACGACGTCGCCGGCTCCCGTCGGATCGGGCCCGGCGAGCAGCAGTCCGCCGGCGGCCACGAACTCGCGCTCCAGCGCCATGCCGTTGTGGAAGG
>CAXUBM010000040.1:0-10967 GCA_964249235.1 uncultured Acetobacteraceae bacterium
GCTGGCGTTGAATGACAGCATCAGGAAACCTCAGGCTGCGGTCATCATGTCGAGAGCGATCGGGTGGCCTTGGCGAAGCGAGAGCGTCGTCTGGTTGTGACGGTGGCGGGGACGGAGGAGATCGCGGAGCTCGCCGTGCTCGCGACAGAAGCAGCTGGCGGCGTGATGGCTCTTGAAGCCGCGCATACATCGGATCCGTCCCCTGATGCCGCGATATCCTGTTCAAGACGGTTGTTCAGGTAGGCAGTGGTCCGTGCCGGACCGTCTTGCCCAGCATGGTGCGGACCGCCTTCGGGTAGGAGACATGGCCGTCGTCGTCACCCGGTCGGTTGAATTCCTAGGGTCGTCTGCGCCGAGCGAAAGAAGGCTCTCGCCGCTTACATGTCGCGGTGCTCGCTGAGCATCGCGTCGACCAGATTGCCGTTTCGATCGACCGCCCGATACAGGCAGGTCCGACGACCGCGGACCTTCAGATAGATCTCGTCAACATGCCAACTGGTGCCGGAACCGCGCCGCATGCTGTGCCGGCGTTTGCGGAGCTCGTCGCCCATGACCGGCAGCAGCTTTGTCTCCCAATCCCGGACGGCCTCGTGGCTCACCTCGAACGCTCGTAGCGCCAGGATCTCGCTAGATCGCGCAGGGTCAGCCTGTAGAGCAGCCGGCAGAACACCACGAAGGCGATGATGTCGCTGGGCAGGCAGGTCCGGTTCAGCACGCCGCCGCTGCGCTCGTTGAATTGCCGCCCGCAGGCCTGGCACCGGAAGCGTCGATAGCCTCGCGCCGTTACCTCCGGCCGCTCCGCCACGGCTGCGGACCCACAGCAAACGCCGTTCATCCCGCCAGCCCAACCACCCTCACCATCCCGACCCTAAGCGATCAATCCTGGGCCAGCGACCGCCGCTCCTGGCGCGAGCGCTGACAGAACCCGTGAAGGGTTTCAGGCCAGAGTGAATCACCTGCACGCCGAAGCTCTTCGCTTCGACGCCCCAATGACGTCTTCCTCTTTGCGATCTGATCTGCTTACGTGATCAAGCTTGCGAGAAAATGTTAGGTGTTACGTTAGCAGTTCGGCGCCAACGGAGGGCGGATCAATCGGGGTTTTGGGGCTGCCGGCCACAAACGAGGTGCGGGGCAGAGCCTCGACCGCTCCCCGGCGCGATCGGACGATCTCATGACCTCCCAACCGCAGCCGGCTTCCGACCTGCCGACACGCGGCGACGATCGCTCTCGCATCCTGGCGCGACTCGGAAGAGCGCCGGAGCGGACCCATCCCCTTCCGGAGGCCACGCCCGGCCAACCAGCCGACGCATCCGACAGGGACCGATTCGTCGAGAACTTGCGCCGCATGGGCGGCGAGATCCTGCCCGCGGCCGATGAACTCGCCGCCTCGGTCTGCGCCCGCTACGGCG
The DNA here is from genome assembly GCA_964249235.1 of uncultured Acetobacteraceae bacterium. Lineage (GTDB taxonomy): Bacteria > Pseudomonadota > Alphaproteobacteria > Acetobacterales > Acetobacteraceae > CAXTPV01. Next base: position 1,410 of record CAXUBM010000040.1, read on the forward strand.
CCCAGGCCGCCATTCACGCGCCGCGCCCGGAGCCCGGTGGCCGTCTCGACCCCTCGTGGCATGCGGCCCCGCAAGTGCGGCCCGACCGGCTCGATCTCGTCATCGTCCGCGCAGCCTTCGGCGTTGCCGAGACCGGCTCCGTTTGCCTGACCGAGGTAGAACTCGGCGTCGAGGCCCTCGGCTACCTGCCCCAACACCTCCTGGTGCTGCTCGACCCCGCCGAGATCGTCGCCGATCTGCACGCGGCCTATGCGCGCCGCGAGTGGGCGTCGTCCCGCTACGGCGTCCTGCAGAGCGGCCCCTCGGCAACCGCCGACATTGAGGGCGTCCTGATCCGCGGCGCCCAGGGTGTCCGCTCGCTTTGCGTCGCCCTCGTGCCCCGCCTCACTCCCTGAGCGGCGACAGCAATTCGTCCAGCGCAGCCGGGCGCACCAGAGACGGGGCGTAACGGGGCGACAAGCGCACCCCTGATCGCGCCTCGTAGGCCGCCCCGATCGCTAGAACGCGCGCGTCCGACCAGGCGCCGCCAATGAACGAGATCCCCACAGGCAACCCGCGAACGTCTCCCATCGGCACCGTCAGGTGCGGCGTGCCCGCCACCGCCGGCAGCGTCGCCGCCGCCGCCGTGTCGTGATCGCCGTCAACGAGATCGATCACCCAGGCCGGCGTTCCCGTCGGCGCCACCAGCACGTCGAGCTTGTCCCGCCCCAGATAGCGATCAATCCCGTCCTTGCCGGCCAGCCGCTTGGCGGTCTCGCGCGCCGCCGCGTAGGCCGGGTCGGCCAGCCCGGCCGTCGCCTCGGACTTGACCATCAGGTCCTGCCCGAAGAGACCGAGTTCGCGCGCACTTTCCTTCTCGTTGAACGCGATGACATCCTTGAGCGACCGCGTTTCGACCGACGCCGGCGTTCCCGCTAGGTAGCGGTCGAGCCCGTCCTTGAACTCGTCCAGCAGCACCGTCATCTCGGCATTCCCGATCGCGTCCATATCAGGACCGTCGGTGATTTCGACCAGCGTCGCGCCTTCCGCCTTCAGCACGCCGAGCGCGCGCTCGAACAGGAGGTCGGTCGCCTCGTGCTTGCCGGCCAGGAACCGGAGCACCCCGATCCGAGCGCCTTTGAGCGCCGCCGGATCGAGGGTCGCGTCGAGCGCCGGGCGGTGCGCGTCCGCCGCCGCCGTCGTCGCGTCCTTCGGGTCGCTCCCGGCGATGGCCGACATCAGCAGTGCCGCGTCGGCCACGTCCCTCGTGATCGGCCCCGGCGTGTCCTGGCTTTGCGAGATCGGCACGATACCCGTTCGCGACGCCAGTCCCACGGTCGGCTTCAGCCCTACCAATCCCGTCATCGAGGCCGGGCAGGTAACCGATCCATCCGTCTCGGTCCCGATCGCCGCCGGCGCCAACGACGCCGCCACCGCCGCAGCACTGCCCGTCGACGACCCGCAGGCCGTCCGGTCGAGCGCATAGGGGTTGCGCGTCAGCCCGCCCACCGCGCTCCAGCCGCTCACCGATTGCGATGAGCGGAAGTTGGCCCACTCCGACAGATTGGTCTTGCCCAGAATGACCGCGCCAGCCTCTCGCAGCCTCGCCACGATCGGCGCGTCCCGGCCGGCCACATTGCCCAGCAACGCGCGCGAGCCCGCCGTGGTCGGCACCGGCCCCGCGACCTCGACATTGTCCTTGACCAGGATCGGCACCCCGTCGAGCCGCCCCAGCGTCCGGCTCGCCCGCCTTCGCGTGTCGCTTGCTTGCGCCTCGGCCGTCGCGCCGGGCTCGATCGCGATCACCGCGAGCAGCTTCGGGCCGGACTGGTCGATCGCCTCGATCCGGGCACGGTAAGCCTCGACGAGACCGACGGCGCTGACCCGTCCCGCCGCCAAGTCGGCGGCCAACGACGCGACCGACTTGCCCACGACGTCGTAGTCGCCATCCGTCATCCGCCCTGCCCCCGTCGCCGTTGAAGTGGCCAGCAAGAACACCAACGCGCCGCCTACCGGACCGGCGCGCCGACCGATTGAAAACCAGACCAGCACCGCCTCCCGAGCCGACCCTTTGCACGATTAGGCCGCTCTTTACCGTTCGCCAACCTCTCCAGCCTAAACCTGACGACCGGAGAGGTCACAATGACTGAACAGAACGACACGGACGACCTCGGCTGGGGCGCCGAGTTCCCGGACGCGCCCGTCCGAGCCATGACGCAGAACGAGATCGACGATCTCTTTGGCGGCGGCGCGCGCGAGACCGAACAGAACGCGATGCAGCGCATACTCGGCGCGGGCCTCATCCTCTACGAGCGCCTGCCGATGCTCGACGTGGTGCTCGACCGGCTCACGCGCCTCGGCTCCAGCACGCTGCGCAACCTGCTCGGCGTCAACGTCGAGCTTTTCATCGAAGGCGTCAGCACCGTCCGTTTCGGCAGTTACCTCGACAGCGTGCCTCTTCCGGCGTTGCTCGGCGTCTTCCGCGCTCACGAGTGGGATAACCAGGGCCTCCTCGTCGTCGAGCCCGGACTCGTCTACTCCATCGTCGACATCTCGCTCGGCGGCAGGCGGGCCGTGCCGGCGCGCATCGAGGGCCGCGCCTTCACGTCCATCGAGCGCAGCCTGGTCGAGAAGCTCCTCGACCGGCTGCTCGACGATCTGGCGACGAGCTTCCTGCCGCTCTGCAGCGTGACCTTCAAGTGCGAGCGCCTCGAGACCAATCCGCGGGCCGCCTCGATCTCGTCCGTCAGCAGCGCCACCGTCAACGTGCGGCTGCGCGTCGAAGCCGGCGACCGCGCCGGCTCGATCGAACTCCTGCTGCCTTACGCCACGCTCGAGCCCATCCGAGAAATCCTCATCCAGCAGTTCATGGGCGAGAAGTTCGGCCGAGACTCGATCTGGGAAAGCCATCTGCGCGAAGAGCTGTGGGCGACGGAAGTCGAGCTCGATGCGATCCTCGATGAGCGCAGCCTACGCCTGTCGGAAGTCATGTCGCTCAAGGTCGGAGACAGGCTCGAACTCAATGTCGGCGTGAACGATCCGATCAGCCTGCGCTGCTCGAACGCGCCGATCTTCAGTGGCCGCCTCGGGCGCAAGGGTTCAAAAATGGCGGTCCGTCTCGAGTCGAAGTCGAACTGACTGCGAGCCGTTCGCTAACTTGTTGACAACCACCTCCGCGTAGGATGACCGCGAGGTCCAGAGGAAGGACAATCGTGTCAAACTCGATCACAGACGCCGGTAAGCTCGTGACGTCGACTGCCGAGAACTTCGACAGTGAGGTCAAGACCTTGCTGGAAATGATCCGTTCGAGCATGCGAACAATGGACACCGACATCGACAATCTCAGGCACTCGTTCCTCAGGGAAATCAAGCTGCTCGCGGAGACTGTCACGGCCACTCGCGTCGAGATCTTGAACCTCAAGGGCGAGAAGGATCTCGGCAATCCGATTCCAGACGCGACCGACGAGCTCGACGCCATCGTCGCGCACACCGCCGCTGCAACCGAGACGATCCTCGACGCATGCGAGCAACTCGACAGCTTCAGCGCAACCCTGCCGGATGGGTCGGCTTGCGGCATTCAGGACCACACGATCCGCATCTATGAGGCGTGCAGCTTCCAGGACCTCACCGGTCAGCGGATCAGCAAGGTGGTCAACGCTCTCAAGGTGATCGAGGCTCGGATCGAGGCGCTGACGGGCCGATACGGGATGACGAGCAGGCCAAGCAGGATCGGAAGCGGGGATCCGCTCCTCAATGGTCCGCAAGCGGCGCACTTGGCCATCAGCCAGGACGAGATCGATAAGCTTCTGACCTTCTGACCCGATGAAATCTCCCCGGAGACACCGTCAATGCTGACCGACAAATCGATCAAGATCCTCATCGTCGACGATTACAAGACCATGCTGCGGATCATCCGCAATGTCCTGCGCCAGATCGGCCTTCTCAATGTCGACGAGGCCAATGACGGCGCCGAGGCCTTCGCCATGCTCAAGCAGGGTGACTACGGACTGGTGATCAGCGACTGGAACATGCAACCGGTCACCGGCCTCGACCTGCTCCAGCAGGTGCGCGCCGACGACAAGCTTGCCAGGATCCCCTTCATCATGGTCACCGCCGAGAGCAAAGTGGAAAATATCGTCGCAGCCAAGCAGGCGGGGGTCTCGAATTACGTCGTCAAGCCCTTCAGCGCGGAGACGCTCCGCTCGAAGATCGACACCGTCTTCACGGCGGCCTGAGCGCAAGAACGTCGCGCCAACACCGGCTCCGGCCGGCCCCGGCGGGCATCCCGTCGGGCCCGGTCGCGTCCTTATTGCTCGAGATGCCGTTCGAGAAGTGCGATGTTGCGCAGGTTGGCCTTGAACACCATGTCGAACGCGTCGCCGACCAAGGGCAGCGCACCACCCGCCGCTTCGATGGCCACGTTCGCCGTCATCCGCGCCAGCACCGGCACCGGCACGCCGAGGCGCCGCGCTTCCCAGACGATCAGCAGCGACAATCCCGCCAGTATCACGTCGCCGCCGACCGGCACGAGTCCGATGACGCTGTTCAGCCCGAAGCGGAACCGCGTTCCCGGCAGTCGCGCGGCGCCGTCGATCATCCACGCCAACCGGCGCAGCCGCGCCAGTCGCCTCGCCCGATCGGCGGGACCGCCGTGCTCTCTTTGTCGCTCGCGAATTGCGTAATCCTCCGCTTTGGGTGATCACCCGTCCGCAATGAGGCGCGGGCGGCACCCGCGCGCGCATAACGGAGGTGGCGCTTGCCAGGCTCGAACTTCAACCCTGCCCCTAGGCTGGCCCTCCGAAAGCTTGCGGTTGCCACGTTGGCTTCCTGTGCGTTCCTGGTCACCGGCTGCGGCACCGAACCGCCCGCCGAGACTGCCGCGCCCACGCCCAGGCCGCCCGCGTTCCGGATCCAGACCTTTCCGCCGACCAGCGCCCCGGCCGGAGGCGGCGAACCGGCGCCTTCGGCCGCCAACGACCCGTCCGCCCCGCCCGACACGCCGCTGTGCGGCACGGCGTCACGCGAGGCCAACATCGCCGCCGCGCCATTGTCACCCCACACCGAGGCGGACGGCGGTGCCTGCCTCGCCACCGCCTGCTACGACGCGTTGACCGACACCTACATTGGAGCCGACGGCTACCGTCATGTCTGTCAGTAGGCGGCCGCTGAGCACAGGCCAATGATCACCCAGCATCGTCCCACGAGGTGAGCAGCGCTCCCCTCTCATTTCGGCCAAGCTTGGCCGAACTCCTGGCCATCGTCCGGCCACCACCCTGGTTCGCCTATGTGCTGCGTGTCTGGATCGCGACCGCGGCCACTCTCTGGCTCGCCTTCGCCTTCGAGTTGCCGACCCCCTACTCGGCTGTGACCACGGTCTTCATCGTCGCCAACCCGGTGCGGGGTGCCATCGTGTCCAAGAGCGCGTGGCGACTGGTCGGCACGGCCGTCGGTGCCGTCGCTGCCGTGGTCCAATTCGCTCTTTTTGCGCAATCGCCGATTCTGTTCGACCTCTTCCTCGCGCTGTGGGTCGGGGTGGGTTGCGGCCTATCGACCCTGCTTCGCTTCTTTCGCTCCTACGGCGCCGTGCTCGCCGGTTACACAGTCGTGATCATCGATGTGGGCGCCTTTTCGTCACCCGACCGCGTGCTTGATGTGGCCCTCGACCGCGTGTCGGTGGTCACTCTCGGCATCGTCGTCACCGGCCTCGTCTTCCTGCTGACCCAGCCTGCCCGTCCACCGACCGCCTTCGGTGCCGACATCGCCGGTTCCGCCATCCGTCTCGCTCGCTTGATCCACGACGCGATCGATGGTCTCGGGCTCGATCAGCTTCGCGCGCGCCGCCGTGCCCTCGCCCTGGAGATTTCCGGTTACGAGGAAGCGATCACCTATGCCAGCGCCGATGACCTCGACGTTCGCGCCGAGTCCCGCGCGCTGCGTGTGGCTATTGTTGAACTTCTTGCGGCACTGACCGACGGTTTGAGTGCCGCCCTGCTGATCCAGAGTGCCGCCGAGCACGACGCCGCGCCTCTCGCCGACGTGCAGGGTCGGCTTTCGTCGACGATGAGCGCGTTGGTCGATACGATCGAGAGCGATCGCGCCCGCGCCCGCGCCGTGCTCCGCCAGGCGGAAGCCGACCTCGCCTCAATGCGCGAGCGAGGTGGCAGCCTCGATACGATCGCGTGCGCCGAACTCGCCAGACTGACGGTCGAGCGCATCACGAATGTCCTCCTCGATCTCGACCCCGCCGCAGGCCCGGGTCGCCGGGTCGTGCGTCTGAGAACTTACCTCGACTGGAGCAGCGCGTGCCGCAACGCGATACGCGGCGGCCTGTGCGTCCTGATCGCCTGCCTGTTCTGGTACGTGACCTACTGGCCCGCGGGCCCGACCCTGCTCGCCTACCTGGTCCCGGCCGCCGGCTTGCTCGCCACGCTACCCAGTCCCGGGGCGGGTGCTCTGCGCTTCGTCCAGGGAACCATTCCCGCCGTGCCGGCGGCCATCATCGTCCAGGCCGTCCTGCTGCCCCGGCTCACCGACTTCATCCCTGTCGTCACCCTTCTCCTGCTCTTCACCGCGCCCGGCATCGCCTTTCAGCTCAGCCCGGTCTGGGGCCGCGCAGCGTTTTCCTATCTGGTGTTTTTCAACACCAACCTGAGCCTCGACAACGAGATGAGCTTCGATCTTCCGAGGCTCCTGTCCAACGCTGAGGCCTATATTCTGGGCTGCGTCGGACTGCTGCTGACATTTCGCATCCTGATACCGCCCAACCCCGCCCAGGCCGTCCGCAAGATCACGTTCGCCCTTGGCCATGAGGGCGAACGGCTCGCGCGCGCCCGCCGGTTGCCGGACCCGTTGGTCTGGGAGAACCGTCAGGTCCAGCGCATACTTCTCGTCGGCCAGCGGCTCGACGCGATGGGCTCCACGCGCCGCGGTCCCTTGATCGAGGACGCCACCGCCGGGATGATCTTCGGCCGCATCGTCATGCGCCTGCGTGGCATCCTCCAGGCCGGTCACGTGGGTCAGACGTCACTCGCAGCGGCGCGGGACGGAGTCGCCGCATGCGCCCAACTCAGGCGTGATCCGGCCGATTGCGCCCGGCGCCTCGACGAGGCGGCCCGGCGCGTGCTGGCCGACGAGCCCGCTCCCGATCGCCTCCGCCTCGCCGCCCTCCTGCGGATTTCCGGTCTGCTCGTCGAGGCGCACACACGCTTCTTCGACCGGGAACTACGGCTTGATGATCTCGGTGCACCGGTCGGAGCCGTCTGATGCTCAGCGAGGTCGACGTCGCCGGCGTCTACGTCGCGCCCATTGTGGTCTACGGCGTCGCCGCCCTGCCGCTTACGCTCGCCCTTCGGTCCGTCCTCTTCCGTATCGGTGCGTTGCGGTTGCTGTGGCACCCGGCCTTGTTCATCCTCTCCCTCTACCTCAGCATCCTGTCCCTTCTCGTCCTGTTCGTCTGAGCATTCATGAATCTCCTCAAGCTGCTTGTCCGGGTGACGCTAACCCTGCTCGCCGTCGCAGCGTCCTGTCTGCTGGCCGTTGCCTTGTGGAACGTCTATATGGTCTCGCCCTGGACGCGTGACGGACGCGTGCGCGCCTACGTCGTCGATATCGCTCCCGAAGTGTCGGGCACGGTCGTGCAACTTCTCGTCACTGACAACGAGTTCGTCCGCAAGGGCGACGCCTTGTTCGCGATCGATCCGTCCCGATACCGGCTCGCTATCGCCCAGAGCCAGGCCTCGCTGTCCGGAGCCCAGGACACGCTGCGCCTGCGCCAGGGCGATGTTCGCCGGCGATCCGGCCTGACTGGCGTCGTCTCCGCCGAGGAGCAGGAGCAGTTCCGAAGTTCATCCGCCCAGGCCCAATCCGCCGTCGACAGCGACCAGGCCCAGCTCGACACCGCGCGCCTGAACCTGCAGCGCTCGGTCATCTACGCGCCGGTGAATGGCTTCATCACCAACCTCGCGCTGCGTGTCGGCGACTACGCCAGTGCCGGCCAGCCGCGGCTGGCCCTGCTCGATGCAGATAGTTTCTGGGTCTACGGCTATTTCGAGGAGACCAAGCTCGAGCACATCCGGGTCGGCGATCCAGCCCGCATCCGCCTGATGGGTTATAGGGAGCTTCTCGACGGTCACGTCGACAGCATCACCCGTGGCGTCGCCGACCAGAACGGTTCCGCCAACGGCCAAGGCCTGCAGGACGTCAATCCGATCTTCACTTGGGTACGCCTCGCCCAGCGCATTCCGGTGCGCGTGCACATCGATCGCGTCCCGCCTGGCATTACCCTCGCCGCCGGCATGACCGCGTCGATCTCGGTCGGCGCGCCAGCACCGCAGTCCACCGGCCTGCTCGTCGCCTGGCTCGAAAGCCACCTTTAGGTGCCCTGCCGGCGCGTTCTGCTCGGGGTCGCCCTGCTCGCCTCCGGCTGTACCGTCGGTCCCAACTTCAGCGAGCCTCGCGCGCCGATGCCGGCGACTTTCGTCGAGCACCCCGCAACGCAGATCGAGATCGCCCGCACCGATGCCGTTCTACGCGACTGGTGGACGCAATGCCGCGATCCCGTGCTCGACGCGCTCGTCGCCCGCGCGCTCGCGGGAAATCTCGACCTCCAGATCGCCGTCCAGCGCGTCATCGAGGCCCGCGCCGAACGCAATGAGGCCGCCAGCGCCTTCCAGCCGCAGATCAATTTCGGCGCCTCCTACACCGACGAGCACGTCTCCAATTCGCTCGAATACCCGCCGCTGCCGGCCGACACTTCGACCTCCGCCCGCATCTGGCAGCTCGGCCCGATGCTCAACTGGCAGATCGACGTCTTTGGCCAGATCCGTCGCCAGGTAGAGGTCGCCAACGCCAATATCGGCGTCACGGTCGAACAGCGGCGCGGCGTCCTCGTCAGCTTGCTCGGCGAGATCGCGCTCGACTACGCCGCCCTGCGCGCCAGCCAACGCCGCCTCGCCATCGCCGAACGCAACGTTCGCGCGGCAGGGCAAGCACTCGAGCTTGTCGACCACCTCTTCACCCAGGGCCTCGGCACCAGTCTGCAGGTGGCCCAGCAGCGCGCCGAGATGGAAACCGAACAGTCCACGCTAGCGCCGCTCCATACTGCCATCGCCACCGCCGCGCACGCGCTCTCGGTACTCACCGGCAACATCCCCGACCACCTCGCCGGCGACCTCGAGCGTCCCGCGCCGCTGCCCGCCATCCCGTCCTTGCCGGTCAGCCTGCCTTCGACCGTCCTGCAGAACCGGCCCGACATCCTCCAGGCCGAGCAGCGCTATCACGTGGCCGTTGCCCGCGTCGGCGTCGCGGTCGCGGCGCGCTACCCGACCTTCACCATCCCGATCGCCGCCACGCCGACCTCCAGCTTCATCCACATCCTCTTCCAGAGCGTGAGCTTCACCTGGCAGGCCGGCCTGAGTGCCACCGCGCCGATCTACACCGGCGGCCGCCTGCGCAACCAGGAGATCGCAGCGCGCGCCGAAGCCGAGGCTGCTCGCCTGGAGTACGTCAACACGGTCCTGACCTCGTTTCGCGAAGTCGAGGACGGCATCGTCACCACCACCGACGAGGTCAACCGCAACG
>CAXUBM010000041.1:0-10829 GCA_964249235.1 uncultured Acetobacteraceae bacterium
GTTCTGCACGGTTCGCGCAGACGGCCGCCACGAGATCACCGACGCCGGCCGTGCCCGCCATGAGAGCGAGATCCTGAAGGCGGCATAGTGTCGATCCGGCACGAAGATCTATGGCGCGCTCTCGACACGCTGGCCGCCGAACATGGCATGACGCCATCGGGCCTGGCCAAGGCGGCGGGGCTGGACGCCACCACCTTCAACCGTTCCAAGCGACGCGGCAGCGACGGCAGGCCGCGCTGGCCCAGCACCGAAAGCCTCAGCCGCGTGCTGGAGGCGACGGGCGCCTCGCTCGAAGGCTTCACCGCGCTGGTCAGCGGCGCCCGGACGCTCAGCCAGTCACGGCGCGAGCGCTACTTCCGCGTCACCGGCGTCCGCCAGGCGGCTGCGCGCGACCGCTTCGACAAGCATGGCACGCCGATCGGGCGCGAATGGCAGCGGCGCGAGGCGCCGGGCCTGGCGGAGCCGAGCGATTATGGGCTGCGCATCGAGTCCGACGAGTTCGAGCCGGTGCTGTGCCGCGGAGACTTGTTGATGGTCTCGCCGGACGCGTCGATCAGGACCGGCGATCGGGTCGTGGCCTGCGTGGGCGCCGAGGTGCTGCTTTCGCGCTTACGCGGGCGGACGCCCGACACGATCTCGCTGGAGGTGATGGGGCGGCCGGAGCTGCGGACCGCGGAGATGGACGAGGTGCCCTGGATGCACCGGATTACCTGGATCGGACGGTAGCGGGGCCGGGCTCTGCTCCCGACCCCGCCGGGGGTGGCGCCCGGACCCGCGGCACTCAGCGCGCTGGGCGACCGGTTCGGGGCAGAGCCTCGAGCGATCGACCGGCGCTGTCCGGCCCGAACGTCGCCAGGATCGCGATCAGCACCGCGACCGTGCCGACCACCAGCGCCAGCGGCAGCGCCAGGCTGCCGCCGGTGTGGTGCGCCAGCGTGAGCTGCAGGTTGCCGTTGGGCGAGGCGATCAGATTGCCGAGCTGATAGGTCAGGCCGGGAAAGGTGGCGCGGATGGCAGCGGGCGAGAGCTCGTTGAGGTAGGCCGGGACCACGCCCCAGGCGCCCTGTATGCAGAACTGCATCAGCACCGCGCCGATGCCGATCCTGAGCGGCGTCGTCGAATAGGCCCAGAGCGGCAGCAGCGGCAGGGCGAGCAGCGAGGCGATCGCGATCGCCCGGCGCCGGCCGATCCGCTCCGACAACGCACCGAAGAACAGGCCGCCCGACATCGCGGCCAGGTTGTAGAGCACGACGATGATGGCCACCGTGGACGGCGCGAAGCCGAGCTCGCGCCTGAGGAAGATCTTCGGGTAGAGGTCCTGGCTGCCGTGGCTGAAGAAATTGAAGCAGGCCATCAGGGCGATCGCGAACAGGGCAAGCCCGGCATTCTGCCGCAGCACGCCCCACAGCGAGGCGGTGGGCGCGGTGACGGCGCCCGAGCGCGCCAGCGCCCGCTGCGCCAGCCAGTCGGGGCTTTCGTCGACCTGCGTCCAGATGAAGGCGATCAGGAGTGCCGGCAGGGCGCCGACGACGAACATGCCGCGCCAGCCCAGTGCCGGCAGCGCCAGGAACAGGAGCGAGGCGAGCAGATAGCCGGTCGGGTAGCCGGTCTGCAGCAGGCCGGAGACGGAGCCGCGCCAGCGCGCGGGGATGCTCTCCATGGTCAGCGCGGCCCCCACGCCCCATTCGCCGCCTAGGGCGACGCCGAACAGTGCTCGCAGCAGCAGGAAGACGGTGATCGAGGGAGAGGCGGCCGAGGCGAGCTCGACCAGGGAGTAGAACAGGATGACGCCCATCAGCACCGGCTTGCGGCCGTAGCGGTCGGCGAGCCGGCCGAAGATCAGCGCGCCGACGGGGCGGAAGCCGAGCGTCAGCCACAGCGCGGTGGCCGAGACCTCCAGGCTGGTGTGGAAGCTGGACGCGACGTTGTCGATGACGAAGACGACGATGAAGTAGTCGAACGCGTCGAGCATCCAGCCCAGGTAGCAGGCGAGCACGGTCGCGACTTGCTTGTTGCGCATTGCGCCCGCTTCCTCCGTAGGCATGGCCGGCCCCAGAGGCTAGCCTCGGACAGGACGCTAGCCTCGGCGTCGGGCAGGCGAAAAGGCCAGGGTCATGCGAATATCGGCGCGCAACGTGATCGGCGGCAGAATAGTCGCACTCACCAAGGGGGCCACCACCGCCCACGTGGTGATCGAAACCGAGGGCGGCACGCGCCTCACCGCCTCGATCACCAACGAGGCGGTCGACGATCTGGGGCTTGCGGTCGGCGTCCGCGCCTCGGCCGTGGTCAAGGCATCGGACGTGATGGTTGCGGTCGACTGATGGGACGCCTCGTCGACGGTGTGTGGGAGAAGGATCGCGGCTTCCCGACCGGCAAGTCAGGCGCCTTCGAACGCACCACGACGCGGTTTCGGAACCGGATCACGCGCGACGGCAGGTCGGGCTTCGCGCCGGAGCCGGGCCGCTACCGGCTGTATGTCTCGCTGGCCTGCCCCTGGGCGCATCGCACGCTGATCGTGCGGGCGCTCAAGGGGCTGGAGGAGGCGATCGCGGTCTCGGTCGTCAACCCGATCATGGGCGAGGAGGGTTGGACGTTCGAGCCCGACCGCGCGGTCGTGCCCGATCCGGAAGGGGCGCGTTACCTGCGCGAAATCTACCTGCGCGCCGATCCGCGTTGTTCCGGCACGGTCACGGTGCCGGTGCTGTGGGACACGCGCGCACGCACGATCGTGTCCAACGAGAGTGCCGACATCATCGTCATGCTCGACGACGCCTTCGATGGCGGTCCCGCGCTCGCGCCGCCGGACTTGCGGGCGGCGATGGAGGAGGTCAACGAGCGCGTCTATGCGACGCTCAACAACGGCGTCTACCGGGCCGGCTTCGCCCGCTCGCAGGAGGCCTACGACGAGGCCGTCCTCGCGGTGTTCGCGACGCTGGCCTGGCTGGAAACGCGACTCGCCGACGGCCGCCCCTTCCTGATGGGCGAGGCGTTGACGCTCGCCGACATCCGGCTCTTCACCACGCTGGTGCGCTTCGACCCGGTCTATCACGGGCACTTCAAGTGCAACTGGCGCCGGCTGGTCGACTATCCTTGCCTCTGGGCGTTCACCCGGCGCGTCCGGCAGACCGGCGGCGTCGCCGACACCATCGATCTCGATCACATCAAGCGCCACTACTACGGCAGTCACCCGACCATCAACCCGACCGGTATCGTTCCGCTCGGACCCGAGATCGCCTACCCATGAGGCCGGACGCTGCCGCGATCGTCACCGACTGGTCCGGAACGTTCGGCGACGGTCGGGCCTGATGCGGGCTTGGCAAGCGACGACCCTCTCCCCCGACCTTCGGGTCGACGTCGTCGCGCGTCCCGAGATCCGCGACGCGGCGGCACTGGCCGCGGTGGAGCGGATCTGGACCGAGGCGAGACGCGAACGCCCTACCCTCTTCGACGGTCGCGTCTTCTCCGCCGACCGCATCTCCTCGGGATGCATCGTCGGCCACTGGACCCAATACAAGTTCGGCTTCGCCCAGCTCAGGCAGCCGTCGCTGTTCGGGGCACTCGGCATCCGAGCGGTGGCCGTGAACGGCGTCGTCCGCTCGCCCGACGGCATCGTGTTCGGCCGGCGGGACTCGCACGCCGTCTACCAGCCCGGCATGTGGCAATGCCCGCCGGCGGGCAGCATCGAACGTCGGGACGAGGTGGCGCGCGTCGACCTGCTGTCGCAGGTGGCGGCCGAGTTCGAGGAGGAGCTGGGCCTGGCCGCGAGCGAGATCGCGTCGGTGCGGCCGCTGTCGGCCGTCGAGCATCCGGACACGCACGTCGTGGACGTGGGGCTTGCCATCGACACCGCCCGGCCGGCGGCCGACATCATCGCCGCCCAGGCAGGGGCGCCCGGGCGAGAGGAATACGAGACGATCGTCGTGGTCCCGGTCGAGCACCTGGAGGCGCAGCTCGCGGCCTGGGGCGACCTGGTGGTGCCGCCGGCGCGGTCGTTCCTGGCGGTGCTGCTGTCAGGGCAGCGCCGCGATCTTGCGCACGAGAACTGACGGTCGGCGGTCGCGGCGAACGGTGCGCCATGCGCGTGGCGGCGACAGTCGCTGCTGGAAATGGATCTCGATGCCGAGGTGACCTGCCCGAGCCGGCGCAAGCCGCGATGTCGCGGCAGTTCAGATCCTGTCTGGAGGCGTTCGGCTACCTGGCGGGAGGCCGCGCATGTTGCCGCGCCACCAGACCGTGCTGCCGACCAGGACGATGGCCGCCATCGTGAACCAGGTCATGGCGTATTCGAGATGGTTGTTCACCGGCTGCGGCAGCGTCTCCGCCGGCTGCGGAAACACCTCCGGCTCGTCACGGCCGACGGCGACAAGGGTGAACGGCGCGAGCGCGATGCCCAGCGCCGGCCCGATCCGGGCCGGATCGAGGGCGTAGAACTGCCGACGCACGCCGTCCGGCCTGGGGGTGAACAGCGACGGCTCCTCGGCGGTGCGCACGTAGCCGACCACGGTGCGCGTCCCCGACACCGTCACCGCCGGACGGCCGTGCGGATCGGCCGGCACCCAGCCGAGCTCGACCAGCACCGGCGCGCCGTTCGCGCGGATCAGCGGCTCGAGCAGGAAGACGCCGAACACCGGACCGTTCGGACCGTCGTGGACATCGCTGGCATAGGAGGAGGCGAGGTCGGCGCGGAGCCTGCCGGTCGCCACCACCCGCTCGAAGCGGGTCACCGCCGCCGAACCCAGCTCGACCGGCGGCTGCGACTGGGCAGCGGCGATGCGGGCCAGGATGGCTTCTTTCCAATGCAGCCGCTCGATCTGCCAGACACCGAGGCCCAGCGTCAGGGCGAACAGCAGGATCGGGACCAGGATGGGCCCGATCGCGATCCGCCTATTCGTGAAAGGTGGGTCCCGCGCCCCACCAGTAGATGCAGATGAACAGGAACAGCCAGACCACGTCGACGAAGTGCCAATACCAGGCCGCGGCCTCGAAGCCGAAATGGCGCGTCGTCGTGAACTGGCCCGCGCGGGAGCGGAACCAGCAGACGATCAGGAAGCTGGTGCCGATGATCACGTGTGCGCCGTGGAAGCCGGTCGCCAGAAAGAAGATCGCGGGATAGACGCCGCCGCCGCTGAAGCGGAACGGCGCGTTCGAGTATTCCATTGCCTGCAGGCCGGTGAACGTCATGCCGAGCATGATCGTCAGGCCGAGCCCCATGATCAGCCCGCGGCGGTCACCCTCGATCAGGCAATGGTGCGCCCAGGTCACGGTGCAGCCCGACAGCAGCAGGATCATGGTGTTGAGGAAGGGGGTGCTGAACGGGTCGAAGGTGTGCACGCCGATCGGCGGCCAGAGCGGGGCGAGCTGACCGGCGACGTTCTCGGGAAAGATGGCGAAATTGAAGAAGGTCCAGAAGAAGGAGACGAACAGCATCACCTCCGAAGTGATGAACAGCGTCATGCCGTAGCGCAGCGACAGGCGGGTCAGGGGGGAAATGACGCCGGCAGTCAGGCTCTCGCGCACCACCGTGCGCCACCAGAAGAACATGACACACATCGTCGCCATGATGCCTAGACCGAAGACTTCCTTGATGCCGTAATGTGCCCACAGCACGATGCCGCCCAGGATGGTCGCGCCGCTGAAGGCGCCCGCGATCGGCCAGGCGTTGGGCGCCGGCAGATGATAGGGTTGCTCGATGAACCCTGCCTCGTCCGGGACGGTGGCGGCGGCGGCGTGGGTGTCCATGGTCGGTCTCCGGCGGTCAGTGGCTGCCGTGTGCCAGCTTGACGATGGCGATGGCATAGAACAGCGCGCAGAGGCATGCCAGCGCAACGATCAGGGCGATGTTGCGCTCCCGCCGGCGCTTGCGAAAGGCGAGCGCCTCGTCGGGAGGCATGCGGGGCAGGAACGCGGCCATCAGGGAGAAAGCCAGGACGGGGTCTCGTCCAAAGAAGAAGAGGCAAAACTCTTAGAGTCTGAAGGTTTTTTGGTTCTTTTTTTCAAAAAAGAACCTCTGCTTCCTCAGCGAACAATATGGTCGACGGCGATGGCGGCGAAGATCAACGCCAGATAGGCCAGCGAGTAGCGAAACGAGAGCCGCGCCGGCCGATCCTTGGTCAGGCTTTGCCCGGTCGCGTCCTGCCCGTCGAACAGCACCCAGGCCGACGCCGCCAGGTAGATCGCTCCCAACGCGGCAGCCGCGATCCCGTAGACCGGGCCTGCGAGCCCGAGGAACCAGGGTGAGAGGCTCACCGGCACCAGGATGGCGGTGTAGATCATGATCTGCCGGCGGGTCGCCCGGCGGCCCGCGACGACGGGCAGCATCGGCACGCCGGCGCGGGCGTAGTCGCCGCACGCGTACAGCGACAAGGACCAGAAGTGCGGCGGCGTCCAGAGGAACACGATCAGGAACAGCAGGACGGGCAGCAGCCCGACATGGCCGGTCACCGCGGCCCAGCCGATGATCGGCGGGAACGCGCCGGCGGCGCCGCCGATGACGATGTTCTGCGGCGTGCGCCGCTTCAGCCACATCGTGTAGACGACGACGTAGAAGGCGATCGAGACCGCCAGCCACGCGGCGGCGACCAGGTTGGTGGCCAGCCCCATGACGATCACGGACAGCACCGCGAGGGCGACGCCGTAGGACAGCGCCTCGTCGGGGGCGATCCGGCCGGCGGCGACGGGCCGGTTGGCGGTGCGGCGCATCAGCCGGTCGATGTCGCGCTCGTACCACATGTTGATCGCACCGGCGGCGCCGGCGGCCACCGCGATGCACAGGATGGCGGTGAAGGCGAGGATCGGGTTGAGGTGGCCGGGGGCGATGAAGAGGCCGATCCAGCCGGTCATCACCACGAGACTGACGACGCGCGGCTTGAGCAGCCGGAGCCAGTCGCCGGCGCCGGCGAAGGCCGGCCCGGAGACGACGGTCTGGGAGGCGGACATGCTCAGCGCAGACGCGGGATGGTGGTGAAGGTGTGGTGGGGCGGCGGCGAGGGCAGCGACCATTCGAGCGTGGTGGCGCCTTCGCCCCAGTAGTTGGGTGCGAGCTTGCGCTTTGAGCTGAAGGTCATCACGACGCCCACCAGGAACACCAAGGTCGACAGGCCGGAAAGGAAGGCGCCGAGCGAGGAGACGTAGTTCCAGCCGGCGAAGGCGTCCGGGTAGTCCGGGTACCGGCGCGGCATGCCGGCCGCACCGAGGAAATGCTGCGGGAAGAAGGTCAGGTTGACGCCGATGAACGTCGTCCAGAAATGGATCTTGCCGATCCACTCCGGGTACTGATGGCCGCTCATCTTGCCAATCCAGTAGTACCAGCCGGCGAAGATCGCGAACACCGCGCCGAGCGACAAGACGTAGTGGAAGTGGGCCACGACGTAGTAGGTGTTGTGCAGGTATTGGTCGATCGACGCGTTGGCGAGCACGATGCCGGTGACGCCGCCGACGGTGAAGAGGAAGATGAAGCCGATGGCGAACAGCATCGGCGTCGGGAACTCGATCGAGCCGCCCCACATGGTGGCGATCCAGCTGAACACCTTGATGCCCGTCGGCACCGCGATGACGAGGGTCGCGACCATGAAGTAGGCGCGGGTGTCGACCGAGATGCCCGAGATGAACATGTGGTGGGCCCAGACGACGAAGCCGACCACGCCGATGGCAATCATCGCGTAGACCATGCCGATATAGCCGAAGATCGGCTTCTTGGCGAAGGTCGAGACCACGTGGCTGATGATGCCGAAGCCGGGCAGGATCAGGATGTAGACCTCGGGGTGGCCGAAGAACCAGAACAGGTGCTGGAACAGCACCGGGTCGCCGCCGCCCTGCGGGTCGAAGAACGAGGTGCCGAAATTGCGGTCGCAGATCAGCATGGTGACCGCGCCGGCCAGCACCGGGATGGCGAGCAGGAGCAGGAAGGCGGTCACGAGCTGCGCCCAGACGAAGAGCGGCATCTTGAACAGACCCATGCCGGGGGCGCGCATGTTGAGGATGGTGACGATGAAGTTCATGGCGCCGAACAGCGACGACATGCCGGTCAGGTGGATGGCGAACAGGGTGAAGTCGGTGGAGACGCCGCTCTGGTAGGTCGAGCTCGCCAGCGGCGGGTAAAGCGTCCAGCCGACGCCCGAGCCCTGGCCGGTCACCAAGCCCAACGTGGCGAACGACATGCCGGCGACCGCGAGCCAGAAGCTCATGTTGTTCAGGCGCGGGAAGGCCATGTCGGGGGCGCCGATCATCAGCGGGATGAACCAGTTCCCGAAGCCGCCGATCAGGGCCGGCATGACCGTGAAGAAGATCATGATCAGACCGTGCGAGGTGACGATCGCGTTCCATTGCTGCCCGGAGGCGACCAGGTGCTGGCCGGGATGCATCAGCTGGGCGCGCATCCACATCGACAGCACGCCGGCGAACATGCCGTTGAACAGCGCAAAGAGAAGATAGAGCGTGCCGATGTCCTTGTGGTTGGTCGAGCAGCACCAGCGCCGGAAGAAGCCGCTCGGCGGCCCGTGGTCGTGCGCGTCGTGACCGTGGGCGTCGTGGCCGTGCTGGCCATGCAGCGCCTCGGTCTCCTCGTGCGAGAAGGCGGACATCACTCGTCTCCTGCGTTCGCCGGGGGCAGCGCGATGGCGTAGCGCGTGGCGGCCCGGTCGAGTGCGCTATATTTGTCCTTCGCCGACTTCAACCAGACCTGGAATTCGGCCGGTGTCACGGCGTGGACGTCGATCGACATCGCGTCGTGGTTGATGCCGCAGATCTGGTTGCATTCGCCGTAGTAGTCGCCCGGCTTGTCGACGCGGAACCAGGTTTCCACCACGCGACCCGGGATCGCGTAGCGCTGCACCCCGAGCGAGGGCATGAACCAGGAATGGAGCACGTCGGCGCTGGTGATCAGCACGCGGACATTCTCTCCCACCGGAACGACGAGCGGGTTGTCGACCGCGAGCTGGCGCAGGTTCTTCTGGTCGGGCGCCAGCTTGTTGCCGGGCACCATGTAGCTGCTGAAGTCGATGCCGCCGCGGTCGGGATAGGTGTATTCCCAATACCATTGGTGCCCGGTGACCTTGACCGTGAGATCGGGCGTCAAGGTCCGGTCCTCGAAATAGACCAGCTTGAGCGACGGGATGGTGATCGCGACCAGGATCAGCACCGGCACCACCGTCCAGGCGACCTCGACGAGCGTGTTGTGGGTCGTCCGGCTCGCCACCGGGTTGCGCTTGTGGTTGTAGCGGAACGCCACCCAGCCGATCAGGCCGGCCACGAACACCACGATGCCGATGATCACGTAGAGGATGAAGTCGTTCAACGCCACGATGTCGCGCTGGACCGGCGAATGCGCGGCCTGCAATCCCATCTGCCAGGGGTGCGGCACCTGGGCCCGTGCCGCCGAGGCCGCCACCGTCGCAGCCCCGACTGCCGTCAGCCCGAGACCGGCCCGAAATCGTCTGGAGGTCGCCAACGCCGTCATCCTCTCTGCACGGGGGACGTATCCGACAGGCCGTGCCCGATCAAGGCAAACCCCGGCGCTCAGGTGTTCTCGTTTCGCAGGCTCACCAGGGTGAAGATCCCGAGCGGCGGCACCGGCGTGATCCGGGCCCGCGCGCGATCCTCGTCCGGCAGCAAGGCGGCGAAGGCGAAATCCGGATGCCAGCCGAGCGTGCGCGAACTGCCGGCGATCGCCCGTTCGACCAGCAGCCGCGGCCCGGCGCGCTCGGCGAGGAAGTGATTGACGAACAGCAGCAGGCCGCCCGGCCGCACCACCCGCTTCATCTCGGCCAGCAGCGCCCGCGGGTTGGGCACGACCGAGGCCACGAACATCGCCACCGCCGCGTCGAAACTCGCCGCCTCGAAGCCCGTGTGTTCGGCGTCGCCCACCTGCAGCGTCTCGACGTGGGCCAGGCCCATGCTCTCGACCCGCGCGCGTGCCTTGGCCAGCATGTCCGGCGAAAGGTCGATCCCGGTCACCCGCTTGCGCGGGTCGTAGTGCGGCAGGGCAAGCCCGGTACCGACGCCCATCTCGAGCACACGCTCGCCGCCGTCGGCGTTGACGGCAGCCACCGCGCGCCGGCGTCCGGCCGCCGAGACGCTGCCGAACACGCGGTCGTACATGCGCGCCCAGCGCCGGTAGGCGTCACGCACATCGTCGGCATCGAGGGCGGCACGGGCACGGGGAACTTCGTTCATGCCCATGGTATAGGCCGGTCGAGGAGGACAGACGATGCTGACCTGGGGCCTGATCATCTGCAGCGTCATCCTCTGGGTCCTGATCTGGGTGATCCCGTTCCGACACCAGATCTACGACTGGTACGACCGCCGCTGGGGCCGTTGATCGCGATCGAGGTTGCCTCCGGGCGGCCGAGGCCCACGGGCGGCCCGCTCGCCTTGCCCGTGCTTCTGGCCTTCCTCAATGCCGTCGGCCCGATCTCGACGGACATGTATCTCCCCGCCTTCCCCGCCATGCGCGAGGCGCTCGGCGCCGGACCCTCCGCCGCCCCGCTGACGCTGGCCGCGTGGTTCGTCGGCCTGGCGATCGGGCAACTCGCCCTCGGCCCGCTGTCCGACCGGACCGGCCGCCGACTGCCGCTGATGCTCGGCGCCGTCGTCTACGTCGCCGGCTCGCTCGGCTGCGCGCTCGCGACCAGCATGGACCAGCTCCTCGTCTGGCGGTGCCTGGCGGCGATCGGCGGGGCGGCCGGCCTGGTCGTGCCGCGCGCGATCATCCGCGACCAGGCGGTGGGCGCGGGCGACGCCGCCCGCAGCGTCGCCCGCGGGCAGTGCATCATGGCCGCCGCCCCGATGCTGACCCCCGGGGACGGCGGCCATGATGAACTGCACGCGGG
>CAXUBM010000042.1:0-10478 GCA_964249235.1 uncultured Acetobacteraceae bacterium
GTCCCTGATAATCCATCACGCCCAGCGGCCAGGGAAAGCGCGACTGGCTGTCCAGCAGGATCAGCGGCAGCATGTAGTTGTTCCAGCTTCCCACGAAAGTGATGATCGCCACCGTGGTCAGGATCGGCCGGCTCAACGGCAGCGTGACCAGCAGAAAGATGCGTCCATACCCGCACCCGTCCATCTTCGCCGCCTCGAACAGCTCCCCCGGCAATTGCCGGAAGAAGGCCCTGAACAGCAGCACGCTCATGCTCAACGAGAACGCCACCTCCGCCAGGATCAGCCCGGCATAGGTGTCGAGCAGCCCAAGGTCGCGTATCTGGATGAACAGCGGCAGGATCGCGGTCGCCGCCGGAAACATCAGCCCCAGCAGGAGATAAGCCGTGATCGCCTCGCGCCCGAAGAAGCGCAGGTGCGCCAGCGCGAACGCCGCCATGCTCGACAGCACCAGCGTAATCCCGGGCACCAGGCAGGCGATCAGCGCCGAATTGCCGAGCAGCCGCCAGTAACGCCCGCTTGCCAGGATCTGTCCGTAATTCGACCAAACCGGGTGTGCGGGCAAGCCGAACGGATTGGCCCGCAGCTCGCCCAGCGACTTCAGCCCGCCCAGCGCGGTCGCCACCAGCGGCAGCAGCACGAACAGTGCCAGCAGCGACAGCGCGATCACGCCCAGCGCGCGGCTCAGCCGGTCCAGCCCCTCAACGCTCACGCGCCACCACCTTGTTGTAGACCAGGGAGAACGCGGCCGAGATCAGGAACAGCACCACGCCGACCGCGCTGCCAAACCCGATCTTCATCCGCGTGATCCCGAATGAATAGAGAAACGTCGCCATCGTCTGGGTCGCGTTCAGCGGCCCGCCGCCCGTCAACGGCATCACGATGTCGAACAACTGCAGCGACCCGATCACCGCGAAGAACACCGACACCCGTATCGTCGGCTTCAGCAGCGGCAGGGTGATGGACCGAAAGCTCTGCCAGCTCGTCGCCCCGTCCATTCTTCCCGCGGCATAGAGTTCCTGGTCGATTCCCTGCAGCCCGGCAATCGCCAGCATCATGTGAAAGCCGAAATACTTCCACACCACGACCACGATCAGCGCCACCCGCGCCAGGTCCGGATCGGCCAGCATGAACGGCGGATCGAGACCGAGCGCCCGCGCCGCCCCCGCCACCAGGCCGAAATTCCCGTCGAACGCGAACCGCCAGATCAGGCCCGCCGCCACCTCGGCGAGGATGTAGGGCAGGAACAGCACGAGCCGCGTGACGACCGTCAGTCGCCCCGTCCGCGCCAGCAAGGCCGCCGCCCCGATCGCCACCGGAAGCTGGATCCCGATCGAGACCGCGATGATCATCAGATTGTTGAGCAAGGCCGTGCGGAACGGCGGGAAGTCGAGCAGGTGGACGTAGTTCCGAAGCCCCACCCAGCGCGTGGGCGCCCCATATCCGTTCCAGTCGAACAGGCTGAACCAGCTCGAAAACCCGATCGGCAACACCACGAAGAGCGTGAAAACGCTCAACGCCGGCGGCAAGAAAATCAGTGCCGTCACCCAAGGCCCAGTCACGGCGCCGCGACGGCGAACCGCCCCAACCTCTGGTGGATCCGGCGATCCAAACGCCCCGCATCCGGCGGGGCCCATCGGCGTCATGCCAGGGCGTGCTTCGCACGACGCCCCCGGCCTCCCCATCCCTACAGCGCCTCGGCCTGCCGCGCGTCCTCGATCTGCTTGACCGCCGCCATCGGCGTCAACGCTCCCGTGGCCAATCCCAAAGACACGTCGTTGACCACGCTGCCGACCGACGGCCCCAGCGTCTGATCGAGAAACAGCAGATGAAAAGGCGACCCCTCGATCTCGTTCGAGACCTCGCGCAGCACCGGGTCGGTCAGCAGATCCGACATGCCCTTCACCGCGGGGATGAAGATGTTGTTGGTCGCCAGCTGACGCTCGAATTCGGGATCGGCCAGGTCGTGCAGATAGTCGAGCGCCAGCGCCGGCGCGCTCTTCGTCACCGCCCAGCCGTTGACCCCGCCGAACGTGTCCTTCGGATCGCCCTTGCCGTCCGTCACCGTCGGAAAGCGCAGGAACCCGACCTCGTCCTGGGAGAGACCCTTGCCGTTGCCCGCGTTGGTGCTCTGCGCGGCGGTGATCCAGTTCCCCATCAGGATCATGGCGGCCTTGCCGTCCCCGAACTGGCCGTAGGATTCCGGCGCCGCCGTTCCGGCGAAGCCCGGCTGGAACGCTCCCGACTTCGCCAAACCCTGCAGCATCCGCGCCGCCTCGACGAACACGGGCGCCGTGAAGCCGCCGTCGTTGCCGGCGCGCGCCGCCTCGAAGGCGGCCTTGCCGCCGAGCCGGAGCGAAAGAAACGCCCAGTAGAAATGCAACGGCCACTTTTCGCCGCCGCCGACCGTGACCGGCACGATCCCTGCCGCCTTCAGCTTGGCCACCGTCTTGGTGAAATCGTCCCAGCGCCGCACACCGTCGATGTCGACACCCGCCTTCTGCAGCAGCGGCTTGTTGCAGAAGAAGCCGACGCCCGAGACCAGGAACGGCGCGCCGTAGAGCTTCCCGTCGATCCGGAACGCGTCGAGTGCCACGGGAACGAAATCCTCGTGCCAGCCCTGCACCGTCGCGGTCACGTCCCGTATCACGCCCGCTTCTACCTGGGCGTCGAGCGTCCCACGTCCCCAGCTGTAGATGATATCCGGCCTGTCGCTCGACTGCAGCATCGTCGTCAGCTTGGCCTTGTAGGCCGCGTTCTCGAGATAGAGCTGGCTGACGTGGTCGCCCGGGTGCGCGCGCTCGAACGTCGCCTTGGTCTGGTCGAGCAGGGCCAGCATCGCCTTCGCGGTCTCGAGATGAGCGAGGCTGATCGTCGTGCCGGCGGCACGAGCCTCGCCCGCCATGCCGGCCGCGCAGGCGCCGGCGGCAAGACGCAGCACGCGTCGACGAGTAGCCAAGACTTGGTCGGCAGGCACCGCAAACCTCCCCGTTTTTTATTTCATTGACTAGAAATAAGGCGGCGTGTCGGGCAGGCTGTCAAGGTCGCCCGAAACCGGACCCGCCTTGGGCGGGCACAACTTGACAGGCAGGCCGCCCGGCATTTTTCTTCACAAGTCGGAAAAACAAGATCGCATGAAGACCGCCGATCCCGAACTGACTCGCGGCAGCAACCGCTTCCGTATCATCGACGTCATCCGTCGTCATGGGCCGATCGCGCGCGTCGAGATCGTCGGCCGCACCGACCTCAGCCCCGCCACGATTTCGGCCATCACCGGCGGGCTGATCGAGGACGGTCTGGTCGTCGCCCGCCATGTCGAAACCGCCGAGATCGCCCGCGGCCGCCCGCGGGTCATGCTGGCGCTGAACGCCGGCATCCTCCACGTCGCCGGCGTGAAGCTCTCGCTGCGCCGCATCAGCGTCGCCGTGACCGACCTGTGCGGCGACATCGTCGGCCGCGTCGTCATGCCGGTCCGACTCGACCGCCAGCCCGTCGAGACGATTGCCGACCTCATCGAGGACGGCGTCCGCCAATGCGCCGCCGATTGCGGCTTCACCCTCGACCAGCTCAGCGGGATCGGCATCGGCGTGCCGGGCGTCATCGACGGCCGCGCCGGCCGCTCCTACTGGAGCCCCGTCCTGGGGCCCGGCATCGTCGACTTTGCCCACCTCGTCGAGAGCCGTCTGGGTCGTCCCGTGATGCTGGAGAACGACGCCAATCTCGTCGCCTTGGCCGAGAACTGGTTCGGCCGCGCCCAGGACGTCGGCAGCTTCGCCGTCGTCGCCGCCGAGGACACCGTCGGCATGGGCCTCCTGCTCGACGGCAGGCTGCATCGCGGCGCCCACGGCATCGGCGCCGAGTTCGGCCACGTCAAGACCGAACCGGATGGTCGCCAATGCCGCTGCGGTCAGCGCGGCTGCCTCGACACGCTCGCCTCCGGTTGGGGCCTCGGTGACGATCCCACCGCCGCGCAGCTCGAAAAGGCCGGTCACCATCTCGGCCTCGCACTCGCCAACATGCTCAACGTGCTCAATCTGCCACGCGTGATCCTGACCGGCTCCGTCTTCTGCCACGAGGCCCTGCTCGACCGAATGCACGTCGCGGTCGAGACCACCATGGTCCCGACCTTGCGTGAGGCCACCTGCATCATCCGTCACGAATGGGGCGACGAGATGTGGGCCCGCGGGGCTGCGAGCCTCGTCCTGCGCCTGCTCTACGGAGAAGCGAGAGATGTCCAGGGCTTCTGACGCTCACGAACCCGTCCGGGTCGGCCTCGTCGGCTGCGGTACCATCAGCACCGCCTATCTCAAGGCGGCCAGCGTGTTTCCCGACTACCGCATCGTCGCCTGCGCCGACCTCGACCCGGCCCGCGCCGCCTCGCAGGCGGCGTCCTTCGGCCTCGACACGCGCGACGTCGACGGCCTTCTCGGCGATCCCGGCATCGAGCTGGTCCTCAACCTCACGGTCCCCGCCGCCCACGCCGAGGTCGCCGCCCGCGCGGTCGACGCCGGCAAGCACGTCTACTCGGAAAAGCCGCTCGCCCTGTCGGTGCAAGAAGCCGAAGGCTTCATCGCCGGCGCCCGATCCAAGCAGCTGCGCGTCGGCTGCGCCCCCGACACCTTCCTCGGCGGAGCCCACCAATCCGTCCGCGCCGCTCTCGACGAGGACAGGATCGGCCGCGTCACCTCCGGCACCGCCTACATGATGAATCACGGCCACGAGCACTGGCACAAGGACCCCGCCTTCTACTACCAGCCCGGCGGCGGACCCCTCTTCGACATGGGTCCCTACTATCTCACCGCGCTGGTGGACCTCGTCGGCCCCGTCAGCTCCGTCCTCGCGTTCACCGACCGCTCGACCGCCGAGCGCGTCGTCGGCACCGGCCCCCGCGAGGGCCAGCCGATCGCCATCGACGTCGAAACCCACGTCGCCGGCCTGCTCCGGTTCCGGTCCGGCGCCACCGTCTCGCTGACCACCAGCTTCGATGTCTGGTCGCACCGCCACACGCCCATCGAGCTCTACGGCACCGCCGGTTCCCTTCTCGTCCCCGACCCCAACCGCTTCGACGGCCAGCCCATGGTCGCCATCGGCCGCGAGCCCTTCCGCGATCTCGCCGTCACCCACGGCTTCGCCGAAGCCGACCACCGCGGCGTCGGCCTCGCCGACATGGCCCGCGCCATCCGCACCGACCGTCCGCACCGCGCCAACGGCGGCCTTGCCCTGCATGTCCTCGACATCATGCAGCAACTCGTCGAAGCCGGCCGGACCGGCCGCGCGATCGAGATCCGGACCACGTGCGAACGCCCGGCCCCCTTGCCCCGGCGTCGCGAGATCGGCCTTCTCGACTAGAAATGCGACAAACGCGGGAGAACCAATCCATGCGGCAGGCACTGATCGTCTGGGGCGGCTGGGCGGGACACGAGCCCGAGCAGTGCGCCTCGCTCGTCGCCTCCATGCTGCGCCGGAACGACTTCGAAGTCACCGTCGAGAACACCACCGAGGCCTTCGCCGATCCGGCCCTCGGCCAGTTCGACCTCATCGTCCCCGTCCTCACCATGATGACGGTGGAGCGCGAGGAACTCGCCTCCCTGACCGGCGCCGTCGAGGGCGGCACCGGCCTCGCCGGTTTCCATGGCCAGATGGGCGACAGCTTCCGCGCCGAGCCCGGCTACCAGTTCATGGTCGGCGGCCAGTGGGTCGCCCATCCCGGCGACATCATCGACTACACCGTCGAGATCGCCAAGCCGGCCGATCCCGTCATGCAGGGCGTCGAGAACTTCCGTTACCGCTCGGAACAGTACTACATGCATGTCGACCCCTCGAACGAAGTCCTCGCCACCACGACCTTCGACGGCGCCCACTGCGCCTGGACCCGCGACGTGGAAATGCCGGTCGTCTGGAAGCGCCGCCACGGCGAGGGTCGCGTCTTCTACTCGTCCCTCGGCCACGTCGCCGCCGAGTTCGGGCATCCCGCGATGGCGCAAATCTTCGAACGTGGCATGCTCTGGGCCGCCCGCGGCTGACCGCCGAAGGCGAGCCAAGCGGGTCTGGGGGCGCCGCCCCCAGCGAATCCAGGGCAGCGCCCTGGCCCCAACCAAAGGGAGGAACCAGATGAAAACCCTCAAGGGCCCCGCCCTCTTCCTCGCCCAATTCGCCGGCGACACCGTCCCCTTCAACTCCCTGGCCGGCATCGCGGGCTGGGCAAGCGACTGCGGCTTCGAGGGCATCCAGATCCCCTCCTGGGACGCGCGCCTCTTCGACCTCGCCCGCGCCGCCGAGAGCGACACCTACTGCGACGAGGTGCGCGGCACGCTGGCCGACGCCGGCCTCCAGCTCACCGAACTTTCCACCCATCTCCAGGGCCAGCTCGTCGCCGTCCACCCCGCCTACGACACGCTCGCCGACGGCTTCGCCGCACCGTCGGTCCACAACCATCCCGCCGCTCGCCAGCAATGGGCCGTCCAGCAGCTCCACCAGGCCGCCCGCGCCTCCAGGCGCCTGGGCCTGACCGCCCACGCCACCTTCTCCGGCGCGCTCGCCTGGCCCTATCTCTACCCGTTCCCGCAGCGCCCGCCCGGCCTGATCGAGACCGCCTTCGACGAACTCGCCCGCCGCTGGCGCCCGATCCTCGACAGTTTCGACGAGGCCGGCTGCGACGTCTGCTACGAGCTCCACCCCAGCGAGGACCTCCATGACGGCGTCACCTTCGAGATGCTCCTCGAGCGCCTCGACAACCACCCGCGCTGCAACATCCTCTACGACCCGAGCCACTTCGTCCTGCAATGCATGGACTACGCCGGCTTCATCGACGTCTACCACCAGCGCATACGCGCCTTCCACGCCAAGGACGCCGAGTTCGTCCAGAGCGCCCGCTCCGGCGTCTATGGCGGCTACCAGTCCTGGATCGATCGCCCCGGCCGGTTCCGATCCCTCGGCGACGGCGAGATCGACTTCACCACGATCTTCTCCAAGCTCGCCCAATACGATTTCGACGGCTGGGCCGTCCTCGAATGGGAATGCTGCATGAAGGATCCCGAAGTCGGCGCCCGCGAAGGCGCCCAATTCATCCGCGACCATATCATCCCCGTCACCGGCCGCACCTTCGACGACTTCGCCAGTGCCGGCACCGACCTCGCCGCCAACCGCCGCATCCTCGGCCTGCCCGCGGAGATCCGCCCGTGAGGCGGCTGCGTCTCGGCATGGTCGGCGGCGGCACCGGCTCCTTCATCGGCGCCGTCCACCGCATCGCCGCCCGCCTCGACGACCGCTACGAGCTCGTCGCCGGCGCCTTCTCCTCCGACCCCGACCGCGCCCGCCAGTCCGCCGACGCACTCCACGTTCCCCCCGACCGCGCCTACGCCACCTATGGCGAGATGGCCGAGCGCGAAGCCGCGCGCTCCGACCGCATCGACGTCGTCTCGGTCGTCACCCCCAACGACAGCCACGTCGCCATCGCGAGCACCTTCCTTGACCGCGGCTTCCCCGTCATCTGCGACAAGCCCCTTTGCACCTCGCTCGCCGACGCACGGCACCTGCGCGAGCAGGTCCGTCGCACCGGCCTGCCCTTCGTCCTCACCCACAACTACAGCGGCTGCCCGATGGTCCGCGAGGCCCGCGCCCTCGTCGCCTCGGGCACGCTCGGCCCGATCCGCGTCGTCCAGGTCGAGTATCCGCAGGACTGGCTCGCCACCGACCTCGAAGCCTCGGGCCAGAAACAGGCCGCCTGGCGCACCGATCCCGCCCGCTCGGGACCGGCCGGTGCCGTGGGCGACATCGGCACCCACGCCCACCACCTCGCCTGCTTCGTCACCGGCCTGCGCGTCACCGAACTCCTCGCCGACCTCGCCGCCTTCGTCCCCAACCGGCGCCTCGACGACGACGCCCGCATGCTGCTCCGCTTCGACGGCGGCGCCCGCGGCGCGCTGTGGTGCAGTCAGGTCGCCGCCGGCCACGAGAACAGCCTGCGCCTGCGCGTCTACGGCGAACGCGGCGGTCTCGAATGGGCGCAGGAGCACCCCAACCAGCTCAGGCACGCCCCGCTCGGCGAAGCCCCCCGAATCCTCTATCGCGGCATGCCCGGACTGTCCGAGGACGCCGCCAAGGCCAGCCGCATCCCCGCCGGCCACCCCGAAGGCTACCTCGAAGGCTTCGCCCAACTCTACGCCGATGCCGCCGACCTGCTCACCGGCGGCTCGACCAGCCCCCTGCTTCCCGGCATCGACGACGGCATCGTCGGTGTCGCTTTCATCGAGGCCGCCGTCGCCTCCAGCAAGGCGGGCGCGGTCTGGACCAAACTCGCCACGTAAGGCCAGGGCTCAAGGACGGTCACAATGCTCGAGCGGGTCGACCACGTTCACGTCTTCGTCTCCGACCGCCTACGGGCCGAGACATGGTATCGCGACGTCCTCGATCTGCGCCGGGAGCCCTGGCTCGAGGTCTGGGCCACCGCCAAGGGTCCTCTCAAGCTGACGAACTCGTCGGGCTCCATCAGGCTTGCCCTCTTCGAGGCGCCGCCGCAGCCATCCCGGTCCACGATCGCCCTTCGCGTCGACGGCGCCCGGTTCCTCTCCTGGCTCGCCCGGATCGAATCCGCCCTCGAACGCCGTCTCGATGTCGTCGACCACGACCTCGCCTGGTCGATCTACTTCGACGACCCCTTCGCCAACCCCTACGAGATCACCTGTTGCGACCATGCCGCCATCGCTGCGACGGTGGAAGGCCTGAAGTCGTCAGCGTCGCCGGTGCGGACCACCCATTGAGTCCGTTCCCCGGCATGGCCACTTTCCGGACGAGCATTCGAGACGCGCCATGCTTCGCGACATCCTCGTCCATGCAGATCGCACGCCGCAGACCGCCCATCGCGTCCGCCTCGCCTCCGACCTGGCCGCCCGTCACGGCGCTCACCTCACGATCCTGCATGTCCGCGACCCGGCCGGCGACGAGGGCGCATTCAGAGCGGCCGAACTCGGTCTGATGCCCGCCGCCGCGCTCGAGCGGTTCGGCAAACAGCTCGAGACCAGGCAGTCCGCCGAACTCGACGAACTCCGCGCCATGGCCGAGGCCGAAGCAAGCGCGCACGGTGTGACCTCGATGTTCGTGTCGGCGTCCGGCAACATCGAGGACGTCGCCTGCCAGTACGCCCGGCACGCCGACCTCGCGATCATCGGCCATTCCGGCGGCCAGAACGCCAGCACGCCCTACGGCTACACGGTCGGCGAGGCGATCCTGTTCGCCACCGGCCGCCCCGTCGTCCTCGTGCCTCCGTCGACGCCGACCGCGACCCTCGGCCGCCGCGTCGCGCTGGCCTGGAACGGCAGTCGCCCCGCCGCCCGCGCGCTGACCGACGCGCTTCCGATCATCGAAGGCGCCGACGAGCTGGCCGTTCTGACCGCCCATCCGATCCAGGCGCCGACCCAGTCCGCCCTGCCGGCCGATGCGATTCTCGACCACCTTCGCCGGCACAATGGCAAGGTTCACTGGCACGAGTTGCAGCTCGTGCACCGCGCCGTCGCCGAAGGCCTGCAGTCCGAGGCGCTCCGCCTCGGTGCCGACGTCCTCATCGCCGGCGCCTACGGCCACCCCAAACTGTGGGAGCGCTTCCTCGGCGGCGTCACCCGAGACCTCCTGTCGTCGACCTTGCTTCCCCTGCTGATGGCCCATTGACGGCTGGTCCCGAAGGCCCCGCCTCGTGGCGGGATGCGGTGCGGCGCCCCGCCTCCCATGCCTTCGCCAGCATCTCCGGATTTCGCAACGTGACGTCGCGCTGCGGAAACGGAAACTCGATTCCCGCCGCGTGGTAGGCATCCCACAGCGCCACCATCACCTCGCTGCGCACGTTCGCCGTCCCGTTGCGGGGATCGTCGATCCAGAACCGCAGCTCGAAATCGACCGAACTGTCGCCAAACCCCGTCATCAGACAAATCGGCGGCCTCGC
This sequence comes from uncultured Acetobacteraceae bacterium, assembly GCA_964249235.1. Classification (GTDB taxonomy): domain Bacteria; phylum Pseudomonadota; class Alphaproteobacteria; order Acetobacterales; family Acetobacteraceae; genus CAXTPV01. The sequence continues at coordinate 9,932 of CAXUBM010000042.1, forward strand.
TGTCAGCACCCGCCCGACCGTGGCCGCCGCCGACAGCGCCAGCCGCATCGCCACGTGCACGTCCGCCTGGTAGGAAATCCCGAACGGCACGTGCAGTCGCACCAGTTCATCCGAGTACGACCAGTTCACCACCCGATTGGTGATCAGATCCTCGTTCGGGATCAGGTGTTCCGTCCCGTCGCGCGTCACCACCGACGCGAAGCGCGCGTTCAGCCGCGTGATCCAGCCATACGTTCCGTCGATCTCGATCACGTCTCCCGGCTTGATCGAGCGGTCGAGCAGCAGAATCACGCCGCTGATCAGGTTCGAGACCACCTTCTGCAGCCCGAAGCCCACGCCGACGCCGATCGCCCCCGAAAACACCGCGAACGCCGTCAGGTCGATTCCCACCGCCCCGAGTGCCACCACTACCGCCAGCACCAGCAGCCCGATCCGCAGCACCTTGCCCGCCAGCACCCGCATCGACGGCGTCAGCTCCGCCTGTTCGAGCCGCGCCTCCGCCAGGTGACTGAGGAGGTTCGCCAGCCAGATCAGCACCACCAGCAGC
>CAXUBM010000043.1:0-6488 GCA_964249235.1 uncultured Acetobacteraceae bacterium
TCCTTCTTGTTCCTTCGGCAACCGAGACCGCTTTGCGGCGCGACGGCGTGCTCTCAAGGGGCCTTTCAATCGGGTATGGGATCGCGCCCCCGTGGCCCGACGACGGCAGCCGCAACCGAAGCTGCGACTGGGAGGAGCGTCGGTCCACCCAGCCAGGGCGTCATCCATGCTCCGGCCAGGGTGCCGCCGACGAATGCTAAGCAGAGCACGAGCACGATCTCTGCATGCGGCCACTGTTCTTTCGAGCCACCTTAAGCCTTGCTGATGGCGTCGACGGCGGCGCGCAGATTGCCTCTGGCGAGTTCATCGAGCCGCCAGCGTGATGGATGCGTGAGCTTGGTTCTCGTCCAGAAACTCGACGCCTAGCCCGCCTGCCCGGGTCAACTCCGCCTTGGTGAAGGTCAGGAACTCGGTGAGCCGGAGCGGCCGTGACTGCGTCGGCTCGTAAGCCAGGGCGAGGGTCACGCTGGGCGGGCTCCAATCGGGGCAGAGCCTGATCAGCGATCCGCGCTCCAGGCGATCCTGCACCGCCCACAGGGGCAGCACGGCGTAGCCGACGCCTTCGAGCACTGCCGCCCTGGCAGCGAACAGGTTGTCGGTATCGAACGCCGAACACTGACGGAGTTCGAAGGTCTTGCCGTCCGGACGGGTAAGCTCGACCGCCTGGGGCGTGAACGTGGTGAGGCGCACCGCCTGATCGCTGACAAGTCCGTCCGGGTGGTCGATCGGCGGCCAGGAGGGCGACGCCACGATCGCGCGTTCGATACGCCAGACCTCCCTGACGACGAGATCGTCAGTCGGCATTTCGCCCGCGCGGATCCAAAGATCATAGCCACCGGGCGTCGGGTCGACGGCATCGTCGGACAGCCTCCACTCGAAGGTCACGCCGGGATGCGCACAGATAAAGCGGGCGGCGATCCTGGCGAGTAGGTCCTGGCCGGCCGCCACCGGAGCCACCACCCTCAAAGGGCCCTCCAGCTGATCGGGCTCGGCACGCACGCTGGCCAGCGCCCGATCCCAGTCGCTCACGAGCTTGCGAGCCGAAGCGAGGAACCGCTCGCCTGCGCTCGTCAGGGCGACGTCCTGGGTCGGCGAGCGATGCACGAGCGTCGCGCCGACCAGGGCCTCGAGTTGCTTGAGCAGACGGCTGGCGGACGGCTGCGACATGCCGATACTGCGCGCAGCGGCCGACAGGCTTTTCGTCTCGGCGATCCGCGCCAGGAGCATGACAAGATCCAGCCGATCACGTCCTGCCATGTCGGATCCCAATTCAGCCCACGAATGACTGCATTTACAACGTTCGGACACGCGTCGCCAAAAATGGCGTTACCTCAAGCATCCAAATACACGGGAGGGCATTGTGGCGCAGCAGTCCGACTTCGGCACCTTCGGCCGCTACACGGAGATCCCGCTCGACCAGATGACGCTTGAGCAAAGAAGGGCATACGACAACACGGTCAAGGCGCGCGGCCAAGTTCCAGGCCCCTACAAGATCTGGCTACAGAACGAGATGCTCGAGACCGCCATGGTGCCGATCGGCGTCTACTACCAGGAGGAGCTGACGCTCACCAAGGCGGAGCGGGAGATCGTCACCAACCTCACCAACGGACATTGGACGGCGGCGGCCTACAGCAACTACGAGCACGAACAGATCGGCCAGAACGCCGGGCTGCCCAAGGAAAAGGTCGCGGCTCTGATCGCCGGCCTTCCGGTCGTCTTCGACGATGCACGCGAGCAGATCGTCCACGACGTGGCGAGCACGTTGATTTCGGGACGGCGCCTGCCGCGGGCGCTGTTCGACCGGGCGGTCGAGCTGCTGGGTCACCCCGGACTGACGGACGTGACCGTGCTGATCGGCTACTTCACCAGCGTCTCGCTTACCCTGGTCGCCTACGACGTGCCGTCGGACGCGACCGGCCTGAAGCGGTGAGGTCGCAGCGATGAGCCCGACCAATCCCAGCGATGATACCGAAGCGGTTCGCCTCGGCGGCCGCTTGTCGCTTCTCGAGCCTGCCGACCTCTCGGCGGATCAACGGCGGCTCTATGATCGTATGCAGGCGTCCATGATCCCCTGGGCCGACAGCGCAGGGTTCCAGGCGAAGCTCGGCGACGGCCGCCTCATCGGACCATTCAACCCGATTATGTTCAGCCCCGCGCTCGGCGAGGCCTTTCTGGCTTTGCAGGACGCTGAGCAGCGCCACACCGCGCTCGAAGCGCGCACGCGGCAGGTTGTGATCCTGACGGTCGGCGCGGTCTGGGCGTGCGATTACGAGCGCTACGCTCACGCGGCCGTGGCGGCGAAGTCGGGCCTTTCCGCCGCCGCCGTCGCCGAACTCTCGCATGGTGATCGTCCCGACGAGCTCAGCCCGCAGGAAATGTTGGCGCAGCGCCTGACGTGGCAGCTCGCGAAGTCGCACGCGATCGAGCCGGACCTCTACCTGGAAGCGCAGCGGACGTTCGATCCCAAGGCGCTTGTCGACCTCGTCTTCCTCGCCGGCATCTACGGCGTGGTCTGCGGCCTTCTGAACGGCTTCGCCATCCCGGCACCGTCGCCAGCTTCCTGACGATCAGATCTTGGACCCCGAAACACGGAGGCAACCATGCCCGACACTGCCTTGCCGTACGTCAAGCTGACGGTGGCCGCCGACTTCCCGATGAAGTCGTTTCTGGAGAACCTCGCCATCCGTGCCGACAACTCGGTTCTGGTCAGCAAGATGCTGGAAAAGGAGCTCTGGTACGTGCCGCCTGTCGGCGGCGCGCTCCCGGTGCAGCCGACTTGCATCCATACCTACGACCAGCCCACGCTGGCGATCGTCGAGGTGACGCCCGACGTCTTCTATCTCGCCACCTCGAACCTCTATACAACGCACGAGTCCTACCTGCACCGGCTTGACCTGCGTGGCTGGTCGCCTGGGCAGCCGATCAAGACCGAGACGGTGCTCACCATGCCAGGCGAGTGCCTGAGCCTGAACGGCGGCTGTCTGGTTGCGCCGGACGTCCTCCTGCTGGCGGACTGCTTCGGCGGCATGATTTGGCGTGTCGATATCCCGAGCGAGGGTGGCCAGCCAAGCGCGCGTCCCTGGTTGAAGCACGCGAGCATGGACTCCGACCCGAACGGACCGGACTGGACGCAGCCCGGCGTCAACGGGCTGAAGTTTCACGCCAAGCAGGGGCGGCTCTACTACACGTCAACGGTCAAGCAGCTGTTCATGCGCGTGGCGGTCGATCCCGAGACGCACGAAGCGATGGGCGAGACCGAGTTCGTCTCTGGCGGCCGCATGGCAGACGACTTCCTGTTCGATCCCAACGCCGAGGTCGCCTACCTGACCACCCATCGGCAGAACACCATCGATCGGGTTCCGCTCGATCCGGCCTTGAACCACGACTTCGCCCGCAACAGCGTCGCCACTCATCCGCCGCAGCAGCTCATGGTCGGACCCTCGGCGGGCGCCTGGGGGCGTGGCCCCGGCGAGGAGGGGCGTGTGGCCTACTTCCTGATTGATGGCGGCACGAAGTCTCCGCCCAAGGAAGGCCCACAGACGGCCAAGCTGCTTCGGGTCGAATTTCATGGCGGCTGAGCCGCAGGAGTTGGAGGCGAGGCATGAGCGCGGATGATAGGACCAGTGAGCTCGTCAGCGAGCGCGATGTCACCATCGAGACCTATGTTGCGGGCGCCGGACCGGCCCTGGTGATCCTGCCTTCGTATGGACGAGATGGTGGAGCCGACTTCGACGACATCACTGCCCAAGTCACGGGAGCCGGGTGGAAGGTGCTGAGACCTCAGCCGCGCGGGGTTGGGCGGTCCGGTGGCCCGATGACCGACATGACCATGTCTGATCTGGCGAACGATATCGCTCGGGTCGTCAAGGCGCTCGCAGGCGGACAAGCGGTCGTCCTAGGTCATGCCTTCGGTAATCAGGTCGCCCGCGTGATGGCCGTGGAACATGGCCATTGCATCAAGGCCGTTGTGCTCGCGGCGGCGTCGGGTAGCAAAGTCGACCCCGCCGTGAACGAGACTCCGTTCATCGCCGGCGATCCATCCCGCCCGGACACCGAACGGCTTGCGGCGTTGCGCAAGGCGTTCTTCGCGCCAGGGCATGATCCGACGCCGTGGCTCGCGGGCTGGCATCCCGCCACACTCGCCATGCAGCGGGCGGCGGCGAAGGCCACCGACCTGAAGCGCTACTGGACGGTCGGCGACGCTCCGGTGCTGGAGATCAACGCCGAGTTCGATCCGTTTAAGCCGGAGCCGTATTGGGAAGAATTGCGCAGCCAGCTGGGCGATCGGGTGACGACCATCAAGATAGACGGGGCGGCGCACGCCCTCTTTCCTGAACAACCCGCCGCAGTGTCGGATGCCTTACTCTCGTTCCTCCCAACATGGGCGTGAGCGACCGTGCTGATCCCAGGCAGCGCCCTTGAGTCATGGTCCAGAGCATCTCCCGACCGGTGTGACTCGGGCTGGGAGCCACAGGGCGGCGACACGCGCTCAAGGCGGATCGAGGCGCACGCGCCGGCAACTCGCCCTTGGCTCCATCTCCTAGATCGTGCTGTCGGCCAGCGGCACGAGCAACGTCAGTTCCGGTCTGCGGATCATCCTGCGCGCGCCCATTTCGCTGGTGAAAGCCGCGGATCGGCTTCGCGTGTTCGTCATGTCGGTTTCCTCGCCTCGATGGATCAAATCGCGGAGACCGACAGCGTGCCGGCGAACGTTGTTCAGCCGGGAGAGCCGCGGGCACTCTTCGGCGACGACTGGGACGGGTGCGCGTGCTACGGCGGACTAGGCCCGCGTTGAATTGCCAAGCGGCGAACTCCGCTTGTTTGGGTGCCAATACGTCAGGGACGCGTCGATCCTCGATTGTGTGGAAATGAGGATTGCAGGCGAGGTTGATATCTTCAACCAAATCAGCAGCGCGTCATCCTGACGGTGTAGCGGGCGGGCAGTAGAAAAGCGTGCAAATGTGGGGGTCTGCTTTGCGCCCACTCATGGTCGTTCTCGCTGACACCTGCGCCGCTTGAAAGCGGTCGTTCGTTCATGTTTCAGCTCACGGCCGCTCCGATCCAAGCGCTATTCGGACGGATGGGTCTGCCGCCGCACGCCACGGTCTGGAAAGGCTTCACAGAGGAATTCGAGGAAGGCTGTCACCTTGGGGCTGACCAAACGACTTGAGGCATGGAGCGCCCAGAGTTCGACGGTACGGTTGGCGAAGGCGCCCCACGACACGAGGTTGCCGTTCGACAAGTCCGCTTCGACGAGCGAGCGTGGCAGTAGCGCCGCGCCCGCACCGGCGCGGACCGCCTCGCGAATCATGAGAAAGGACGACAGCCGCAGCACAGGTTTGACGTCGAGAGTCTCCTTGCGACCCGCCTGTGTGATCACCCAGGTCGACGTTTGGGGGAGCGCCGTCAGCAATACGGCGGGAACGACGGCGCGCAGTCCCGCGCCGTCCCCTGGCGGCAGGCGAGCAAGTGACGCCGACGCTACGACCAGCGTTTCGTCACGCAGGAAGCAGCGTCCGACGAGATCGCCGTCTGGACGTGGATTCACGCGAACGACGAAATCGACGCTCTCGGCGACTAGATCGATCGTCCGATCATCGGCCGATACTTCGAGCTCGACATCTGGGTAACGGGCTGCGAAGCCGGCGGCGATCCGGCCCATGAACACGTCGCAGAACAGGGTCGGTGCGCTCACCCGAAGCCGTCCGCGCGGGCGGGAAAGCCCACCGGTGATCGCCTGGCCAGCCTCCTCGATCTCGGCGAGCAGGGACTGCGTGCGGAGCTGTAGCGCTGCACCCTCTTCCGTCAGCCGCAGACCACGGGGGCCGCGCTCGATCAGGCGAACGCCAAGGCTCTCCTCGAGCTCGCGAAGTCGACGCGACAGCGTGGTCTTCGCCTGCCCCGTCGCACGGCTCGCGCGGCCGACGCCCCCGTGACTGACAATGCGGTGGAAGTCGGCGAGAGCGTGGAGGTCCATGAGTGGGCCATCTATGGACCGGTCTGCACCAGATAGCAGCCTCCTACAACGTTGGGAAACAGCTTATCTCGAACGCGGCGGACTGCGACCGCTTCCTGATAACGGCCTGGAAGACCACATGAAACGTATACTGCTGATTGGCTTCTCTCCCGAAACGGAGGACTTCTCCGACCCAGCTCGGCCGCCGGAGATGACACCCGACAAGGTGATCGCCGACATCGAAGCCGGGCTGGACCAGGTGAGGCAGCGTGGCTGGAACGTCGATCGCTGCTTCTTGCGGGCTGACGAAGACGCTGGCGAAGCAGCCTCGATCGTCGAGCAGAAGCTGAGGACCACACCTGCGCCTTACGACTGCATTGTCATCGGTGGCGGGATCCGCCTCCCAAGCAAGTACCTGTTGAGCGAGGCGGTGATCAACGCGGTGCACAGGGCCGCCCCGACAGCAGCAATAGCGTTTAACTCACGACCCGATGAGACCGCCGAAGCCGCCGCCCGCTGGCTGACCACCTGA
>CAXUBM010000043.1:6588-10352 GCA_964249235.1 uncultured Acetobacteraceae bacterium
ACAGCTTCAACTACGTCGCTCCGGTCATTGCGCTGGTTCTGTCTGTCCGCTTGCTGAATGAACCCATTGGCTGGGGCAAGCTGATCGCCGCCGGAGTCACCCTTGCTGGTGCGGCGCTCAAGGTCGGCGCGCCAAGCGATCTCGAGCGTTCGCGCCGCACCTCAAACCCGACATCCAGCAGTGCTAGGTTACGTTCGACCGCAAGAGAGAGGCTTCGATGAACTGGTTCTCGATCGGCGTGGCGATCGCCGCCGCTGTCGCCATCATCGCGATCGGCGGGATGTATCTGCTCATCCCGAGAACGGCGACGCGAAGCTTCGGTCTGCCGCTGCCGGAAGAGGGCCCCAACGTCGTTTGGTGGCTTCGTCTCAAAGGCAGCCGCGACATCGTTTCGGGCCTGGTCGTTCTGGCTGTGCTCGTCTGGAGCGGGTCACGCATGCTCGGCATCGTCCTGCTGATCGAGGCGCTGATCCCGCTCGGCGACATGTCGCTTGTTCTCGCCGCAGGAGGATCGAAGGCGCGCGCTCTCGGCGTCCATCTGCTTACCGCGGTGGTGATGGTCGCCGGTGCGCTTCCGCTCATGGTTGGAACAGCCTGACATACTGGCCGCAGACTCAAACTTGGCAGGGTCGCCGAGCCGTCCCGCATATAGGGACCAACTGATGCCCAAATGGGGTGAGTCGGTGGAGTGCTACGGCGTCGAACGGCGTGCGGACGGGCGGGTCTGCTTTGCGCCCAAACCTCGCCGTTCTAAGCTGCAATTGGCTGCCTGTAAGCTGCCCTTCGATACCGAATACGGCGCTGGCCCGCCTCAGCGCGGCAGATGACACGGGCGTCTCACCGCAGCGCATACGCTGGAGCGGCTCAGAGCCCGTCGACGCGGTTCTTCGACGCCTCCCGTGGCGGGAGAGCTTGCGGAAAGCCCCAGTGCTCGACGAGCTTGCCACCTTCCACGCGATACAGGTCGATGTAGGCGCAGGGTTCGCCCTCGTGCGTGCCCCGGGCGGCGAGAAAGACGAGGTCGCCCTGGCCCACGAGCAGCACGATCTCGTCGATCGTCCTCGACCGGGTCAGCACGGCCAAGTCCCGCTCGAAGGCCGCAACCCCGTCACGAACGCCGGGCTCATGGCGGATCTGGAGGTCGCCGGACATGTACTCACCGATCCGGTGATGCTGACCGCCGATGTGCACCGTCTCGTAGTAGTCCCGCACGACGGTCTTGGCGCTTCGGGTGTCCTGTCTGCCATCGGGCTCGACCGGTCCGTCGATCTGGGTGTGCCCGCTCTCGTTCGGCGGCGCGGCGGGCGCGGCGAAGCGCCAGAGCTCGGCGAGCAGACCGGCTTCGAACCGGAACACGGCGAAGAACACCTCGCCCTCTTCGCCGGCGCCGTTGCGGCCATGGACCACGACGAAGGGTGCGTCCTCCAGGACCCTGGCGATCTCCAGGCGCCACCCGCGGCTTGCCGACCGGCTCGCCTGCTCGCGCAGGCCGGCCACGCCGTCCGCGACCGAGGGGTCGTGCTGGACGAACCCGTCGGGACTCACGTCCCGGGCCGCCCGATCCGCGTCGCCCGCCGAGACAGCTCGAAGCAGAGCCGTCGCCTTCTCTACATTGCTCGAAACCATGCCTCGTCTCCCCGCGATCACCGAAACCGCCTGCTACGCCACGAACCGGACCACGCCGCCATCGACGCGGAGCGCCGCCCCGCTGGTCGCCGACGCCTGCTCCGAACACGCGTAGACGATCATGTTGGCCACCTCGTCCGTCGTCGCGAAGCGGCCGAGGAGGCTGGTCGGCCGGGCCGACCGCAGGAACGCCTGCTCCGCCGCTTCCTGAGTGATCCCCTGCGCCTCGGCCCGCTTGACCATGAAGTCGCCCAGGACTTCCGACCGGGTCGGGCCGGGCAGGACGGCGTTGACGGTCACCCCTGTACCGGCGACCGCCTCGGCCAGTCCGCGCGAAACGGCGAGCTGCGCGGTCTTGGTCATGCCGTAATCGAGCATCTCCTTGGGCGTGTTGACCGCCGACTCGCTGCTGACGAACACGACGCGGCCCCAGCCCCGCTGCACCATGCGCGGCAGGTAGTGGCGGCTCGTGCGCACGCCGCTCATCACGTTGAGCTGGAACAGGGAGAGCCAGTCCGCGTCTGTGATCTTCGCGATGTCCTCGACACCGCTGTAGTCGCGGATGTAGGCCGTGCCCACGTTGTTGACGAGGATGTCTGCGTCGGGCGCGTGCGCGATCAGCGCCTCGACGCCCTCCACGGTCGACAGGTCCGCGGCCACGCCGGACACCACGCTCCTGGCAGCGGCCTGCCGGATCTGACGCACCGCCTCCTCGACACGCGCATCGCCTCGCCCGTTGACGACGACCGCGGCACCGGCGCGCGCCAGTCCCTCGGCGGTGGCGCGACCGATGCCGGCGGTCGATCCGGTGACGATCGCTTTGCGGCCGGTCAGGTCGATGATCATGGAGCGCTCCTTCGCGTCTTCATGGTTGAGGCGTGGGAGGGGAGGCTTGCGCGTTCCCAGCTCGGCCGCGCGGCCTAGCGGCTGGCGACCTTGACGAGGTCCTGGAAGATCAAGGGCGCCCAGCTGCGCCCGCGCGCCTGGACCAGGGCTCCGCCCTCGGCGAGTCTGCCCAGCTTGACGGGGGCGAAGCCGAGCTGGTCGGCCAGCGCCTCGACCGGGGCGGTCGCGTCCTCGTCGTCGCTCGAAACGAAGATCACCCGCCGGCCGTCGCCCACCTGCGGATCGGCGGCCAGCGTCGCTGCGGGCAGATGGTTGAACGCCTTGACCAGCCTTGCGCCGGGAAAGGCGCGCGCGACCACGGCGGAGGAGGGCAGGCCGTCCAAGTCCTCGACGGGGACGCCGAACGCGTTGGTCACGTCGATCACCGTCTTGCCCTCCCAGCTCGCCAGAGCCTTGGCCACCTCCCGGTGCTCCCAGAACGGGACCGCCAGCAGGAGAGTGTCGGCGGTCAGCGCCTCGACCAGTGGCTTGGGCGTGACCGTCGGCCCGATCGCCGCAGCCTGCCCGGCCAGCGCCTCGGGTGGGCGTCGGCCCGCCACGACCACGTCCAGGCCCTTGCGGGCGAACGCCGTGGCGAGCGCCTGGCCGATCGCGCCGAAGCCGATGATCGCATACGTCATGAATCTTCTCCGTGTCTTGAAAGGTATTGGGACCGGGTGGAGCCCCGACGCGACCGCACCGCGACGCCGGCCTCTCAGGCGCGCTCGCGTTCCACGGCGACCCTGGCGAGGTTCTCGAGCAGCGTCTCGTGCGTGCGCCAGAAGATGTCGGGCGCGGGCTTCGCCAGTTCGAGCCAGAGCGGACCCTGCATCGTCTCCTCGGTCCACAGGTGCGTGCCGTTCGGCGCCGGCGTCAGGATCCAGGCGTGGTAGGCGCGGGAGTCCGGCGACGCCTTCGGGCCGCCGCCCCAGGCGATGCGCGTCTTGGGCTCGAACTCCCGCACCGAGGCAACGACGTCCTGGCCGGCGAGATTGGTCTCGAACCGCGCGCCGAGGTGGAACCTGGGGTGTCCGTCGAGCAGGTCGACGTGCTGCACACCGGGGTAGAAGCTGGGCCACGCCTTTGGATCGGTGAGCAGCGACCAGATCGTGTCGGGCAGCGCCGCCACCTCGAGTTCGTTGGTGAAATGTATGGGAGAGCGGCTGGGGGTCATGTCCTCCGGCCAGTGGATCGCTTCGTACATGCCGCCTCCGCACGTCTCCCCCGCAGGCCAGCAAGCGGCCTGGTGCGCT
>CAXUBM010000044.1:0-10278 GCA_964249235.1 uncultured Acetobacteraceae bacterium
CCTCGATCGCGTCGAGACGGCCGACGCCGTGGCCGTAGCGGGTGATGACCAGGCCGGCCAGCGGGGCCTCGGCGGGCCAGTTCGCCTCGACGGCCTGCGCCATGCTGGCCGCGGCCTTGCCGGCGCCGACGACCAGGGTGCGGCCGCGTGGCGGCGGCGGCGGCAGGTGCGGAGGCACACAGGTGGCGGGTGAGGCGGTCTGCACGGCGGCCTCGAAGATGGCGCGCAGCAGGATCCGAGGATCGGTCAATGCCCGGCGACCAGAGTGCCGGCGGCGCGGTCGGCCTCGACCTGGCGTTCGACGTCGGGGGCGAGCGTGAGGAAGGAGGCGAGGACGGCGCTGGCGAGGTAGATGGCCGAGTAGATGCACATCACGCCGAGGACGCCGACGAAGCCCTGGAAGGCGGCGACGATGGCCGGGCCGACCCAGACCGAGGCGCCGGCACCAAGATTGAGCATCGACATGGCCGCGGGTTTGTCCTCGGGGGCGAGATAGGGCATCAGCGCCGAGAGCGGCACGTAGCCGGCCAGGGTGACACCGTAGAAGGCGCCGGCGAGAAGCGTCAGGCCCATGCCGTTCGGCCCCAGATGCGTGGGCACCCAGTAGAGCACCAGAGTGGAGATCGCGCAGCCCACGCCGCCGACGAGGACCACGGTGCGCCGCCAGCCGATCCAGTCGCCGACGACGCCGAAGAGCAGGTTCGCGCCGATGTTGCTGGCGAAGATGCAGGTGGTGACCTCGAGCCACTGGGCGAGGCTGAAATGCAAGGTCTTGGTGAAGTAGATCGGCAGCATGACCAGGAAGCCGAACTCGGCCGAGGTGTTGATGGCGCGCACCACGCAGCCGATGGCGACCTTGGGGTGAACGCGCGCGATGTGGAAACTGCCGAGCAGGGTGCTCAGCGGATCGGCGTCGCGCCGTGGTGGACCGCCGCCGGTACGGTCGGCGATGCCGAACAGAGCGATCAGCCCGCCGGCGGCGACGAGAACGAGGGCCAGCCAGAGGGTGGTGTAGGTGCCGACGAGCGGGATGGCGAAGCGGGCGAAGACGGAGCCAAGCGTCGGCAGGCCGCCGGTGAAAGCGAACCAGAACCAGCCGACGGCCGAGCCGAGCCTGGCCGGGTTCACGCTGACGACGATCCAGACCAGGAAGCCGAAGGCGAAGAGCGGGTAGCCGAAGCCGCGCAGCCCGTAGAAGAGCAGCATGAGCGGGTAGGAGTGCGACGGGATGGCGAGGCTGAGGAAGAGGACCTGCAGCGCGAGCCAGATGGCGAGACCGGTCATCATGACGCGCCTGGGGCCGAACAGGTCGGAGAGCGCGCCGGAAAGCCAGGACGAGATGGCCGCCGCGATGCCGTAGACGGTGACGAGGATGGCGACGGCGTGCTCGGTGTTGCCGCGGTGGACCAGGAAGGGCGAGAGATAGGCGCTTTCCACACCGTCGCCGATCATGAAGATCAGCGTGCCGACGAAACCCCAGAGAAGAGGAGCGGGCAGGCCTGCGCGCTCGAGCAGGCCACTCGCGTGATCTTGGCGCGCCATCGTTGCGCTCCTCCCGGTTTTGGGATGCAACTCGGCGCGAGAGGGCTGGTTCGCGAAGCCTCTCCGGGAGGACGACATGGAGGGTTCGATTGCGCGGCGGTTCGCGTGGGAGGATCCGCTGCTGCTCGAGGAGCAGCTGTCGGAGGACGAGCGGGCGGTGCGCGACGCGGCGGCCGCCTTCTGCCGGGACCGGCTGATGACGCGGATCCTGCGGGACAATCGCGAAGGGCGGTTCGACCGGGAGGTGATGCGGAAGATGGGCGGGATGGGCCTGCTCGGTGCCACCGTCGCGGGCGGTCCGGCGGAGGCGGTCAGCCACGTCTGCTACGGGCTGATCGCGCGCGAGGTCGAGCGGGTCGACAGCGCCTATCGCAGTGCGGTTTCGGTGCAGTCGAGCCTGGTGATGTATCCGATCGACGCGTTCGGCTCGGACGAGCAGCGGTCGCGGTTCCTGCCGGGGCTGCGCTCGGGCGAGCTGGTCGGGTGCTTCGGGCTGACCGAACCCGATGCCGGATCCGATCCCGGGGCGATGCGCACGCGGGCGCGGCGCGAGGGCGGCGATTGGGTTCTGGACGGTTCCAAGACTTGGATCACCAACGCGCCGATCGCCGACGTGCTCCTGGTGTGGGCGCGCGACGACGCGGGCGACATACGAGGCTACCTGGTCGAGCGGGGAATGGCCGGGCTGGAGACCCCCGGCATCGAGGGCAAGTTCGCACTGCGGGCGAGCAGCACCGGCGCGATCGCGCTGAGCGGCGTGCGGGTGCCGGAGGCGAACGTGCTGCCCGGCGTGCGCGGGCTGCGCGGGCCGTTCTCGTGCCTGAACAAGGCGCGGTTCGGGATCGCTTGGGGGGCGCTGGGGGCGGCGGAGTTCTGCTGGCAGGCGTCGCGGCAATACGCGCTCGACCGGACCTTGTTCGGCAAGCCGCTCGCGGCGACGCAACTGGTGCAGAAGAAGCTCGCCGACATGCAGACCGAGATCGCCGTCGGGTTGCAGGCGGTGCTGCGTGTGGGGCGGCTGATGGACGAGGGTGTGACCTCGCCGGAGATGATCAGCCTGGTGAAGCGAAACTCCTGCGGCAAGGCGCTCGACATCGCGCGCGCGGCGCGCGACATCCACGGCGGCAACGGCATCTCCGACGAATACCATGTGATCAGGCACGTCATGAACCTCGAGGCGGTCAACACCTACGAAGGGACGCACGACGTGCACGCGCTGATCCTCGGACGCGCGCAGACCGGGATCTCGGCCTTTGGCTGACGCGGGTCGGCACATCGTCGCCGGGGGACTGGAGGATGCGCGTGTGATCGCACTGCTGTCGACGCACGTCGCGCGCTGCCGGGCCGAAACCGCGCCAGGCAGCGCGCACGCGCTCGACCTGGCCGGGCTGCGGGCGAGCGACGTCCGCTTCTGGACCGCCTGGGATGGCGACCGCCTGCTCGGATGCGGGGCGCTGCGGCGGCTCGACCCGTGGCATGGCGAGGTGAAGTCGATGCACACCGAAGAGCAGGCGCGCCGACAAGGCGTCGGCGCCGCCGTGCTCGCCGTCATCATCCAGTCGGCACGTGCCGACGGGCTGCGGCGACTCAGCCTGGAGACCGGCTCCTGGCCCTTCTTCGACACGGCTCGCGCGTTCTATCGAGCGCAGGGCTTCGAGGTCTGCCGCCCGTTCGGTGACTATGTCGCCGATCCGAACAGCGTCTTCATGACCCGGACGCTCTGACGGCGCCGCATGCGCGCGGGCGGCCTCGCGCAGCTTTTCGAAATCTCTGTGTGGTTCGCTCAGCCGGGTACGAGAGGGTTGAAGGGCACGACCTGCCTGCCGGTCGGCAGTTGCGCGTCGCTCCAGCCGCCGCCGAGGGCGCGGAACAGGCTGACGCTCGCCAGGATGGCGCGCGTGTGCGTGTCGACCAGCGTGACGCCGCTGCCCAAGGCCGAAACCTGTGCCACGACGACGCTGAGGTAGTTGTCGGCGCCGGCGGTGTAGAGCTGCAGCGCGAGGCTCTGAACCTGAGCGGCGGCGACGACGGCTTGCTGATCGCGGGCACTTTCCTGGTTGAGCAGATTGATCGTGGCGAGCTGGTCCTCGACGTCCTGGTCGGCGGCAAGGATTGTCGCACGATAGTTGTCCCTGGTCTGCGCGTACGCCGAGTGCGCCCGCTGCAGCAGCGCCTCGCGCAGACCGCCGGTGAACAGTGGGCCCGCCAGCGCCATGCCGACGCTCCACATGCTGTTCGGTAGGCTGACCAGGTCGAAGCTGCGCGCGACGAAGCCGGCGGTGGTGCCGAGCGAGATGTTCGGGTAGAAGGCGGCGCGCGCCACGCCGATGCTCTCGTTGGCCGCGGCCATGATCCGCTCCGCCGATGCCACGTCCGGGCGCCTCTGCAGCAGCGCCGAGGGCAGGCCGGCGGGAATGACCGGTTCCGTCAAGGCCGTCCCGTCCTGGGGCGGCAGGGAAAAGCCACTCGCCGGAACGCCGATCAGGCTGGCGATCGCGTGCTCGGCGAGGGCGCGGCGCTGCTCGTTGTCGAGAAGAGCCGCCTGGGCGGAGGCAAGCTGGGTTTCGGCACGGTCGACGTCGAGAGCCGAGCCGATCTTGTCGGCCAGGCGCATCTGCGTGATCGTCACGGCCTTGCCGTAGAAGCCGATCGTCGAGCGGTAGACCGCCTCGTTCTGATCGAAGCCACGCAGCGCGATGTAGTCCGAAGCGAGTTCGGCCTGCAGGCTGAGATCAAAGTCGGCGACGTCGGCCGAGACCGACTGCGCGACCGCCTTGGCGGCACGGGCGGTGTCGGCGACCCGGTCCCACAGGTCGATCTCCCAGGATGCGGCGAGGTCGACGTCGATGCTGGTCTGCTGCAGCGGCAGGTTGTTGACCGATCGGAAAAGCCGGTTCACGGATTGCCGATTCTCCGACATGCCGTAATTGCCCGAGAGCTGCGGATAGAGGCCCGAGAGCGCCTCGGCGACCTGGTCGCGTGCCTGCGTGTAGCGCTCATGGGCGGCCGCAAGGTCGGGGTTGGCGGGCAGCTCCGCCTCGAGCCGGTCGAGCGTCGGGTTGCCGAAGGCGGTCCACCAGGGTCCTCGCGGCAGGCCGTCGGCCGGTCGTGCGACCTGCCAGGGGCCCTCGCCCTTGAAAGTGGCGGGGAGTGCGACGACCGGAGGGCGGTAGGCCGGTGCGAGGTCGCAGCCGCCGAGCACGCCGGCGAGCGCCAGGGCGAGAAGGGTGCGCAGGGCGCTCATTGGTCCGACGAGGGCGCCTCGGAACTCTCGTTCTCGTCATTGGTGTTCTGCGGGGGGACGTTGGCGACGTGGACCTGCTCGCCTTCGATCAGGCCGAGCGACGGGTTGGCGATCAGGCGGTCGGACGGGGTCAGGCCGGACGTGACCTGGACCGTGGTGCCGAAATTGAGCCCGAGATGGACCGGCTGCAGGTGGACGTGGCCGTCGGCGCGGACGATGGCGACCTCCATGCCGCGGGAGCGGAACAGGAGGGCCTGTTCGGGAACGATCAGGATGGTCCGGTCGGTGGGGACATGGAAGCGGACCTCGGTGAAGGCGCCGGGGAGGATGAGGTGGTCGGCATTGTCGACGACGAGCTCGGTCAGCACGGTTCGGGACTGTTCGTTCACGGCGTGCGCGTTGGTCAGGACGGTCGCCTCAAAGGTGCGGTCCGGAAACTGGGGCATGGCGAGCGTGGCGGTGACGCCTCTGGCGAGGAAGGCTGAGTAGTCCTGCGGGACGGAGACGAAGACGCGCAGCTTGTGGATGTCGGCGACGCTGAAGAGTTCCTGACGCTGGACGCCGGCATCGCCGCCGTTGGCGTTGACGTAGTCGCCGACGTCGGTGAGGCGGGCGGTGACGACGCCGTCGAAGGGGGCCACGATACGCTTGAAGCGCTCCTGGGCCTCGAGGGCGCCGAGATGGGCTTGTGCGGCATCCACCTCGGCTTTCTGGGCGCGGGCGGTGGCGACCTTGACGTCGACGTCCTGCTCGGCGACGGCCTGCGTGCCGGAGAGCTTCTGGTAGCGGCCGGCGGTGACGCGGGCGAGTTCGTAGTTGGCCTGAGCCACTTCGAGCTGCGCGCGCGCCTCGGCGACCTGTTCGTCGAGACGCGGCGTGGCGACGGTGGCGAGAAGTTCGCCGGCCCTGACCTGGGCGCCGTAGTCCTCGTTCCAGGCCTGCACGTAGCCGGTGACCTGGGCGAAAATGGGCGCCTGATACCAGGCGTGGACGTCGCCGGGCAGGGTCAGTTCGCGGCTCGGTGGACCATGTCGGGGACTGACGACGCTGACCTCGGGGATCGCGGCCTGGTCGGCGTCCATCGCCAGCGCGGAGACGTTCGATCGGCGCTGCCAGATCCCCCATGCCGCGACGGCGACGAGCACGACGACGAGGAGGAACAGCCAGAGCTTGATCCGGCGCATCAGGCGAGTTTCTCCCGGGCGGTCGCCGGCTCGCGCGACGGGCGGGCGTGCAGCAGCGCGAACACGGTCGGCACGAACAAGAGGGTGGCGACCGTGGCCACGATCAGGCCGCCCATGACGGCGCGGCCGAGCGGGGCGTTCTGGGTGTTGCTGAGCGACATCGGGATCATGCCGACGATCATCGCCAGCGCGGTCATCAGGACCGGCCGGACGCGCGCGAAGCCGGCCTCGACGGCGGCACGGGCGGCGTCGCCATGTTCGGCGAGAGCCGAGCGGGCAAACGAGACGACGAGGATCGAGTTCGCGGTCGCCACACCCATGCAGAGGATGGCGCCGGTGAGCGCCGGGACCGAGAGGGTGGTGCCGGTGACGAAGAGCATCCAGACGATGCCGGCGAGCGCTGCCGGCAGGGCGGTGATGATGATGAACGGATCGAGCCAGGACTGGAAGGTCGCGACGAGGATCAGGTAGACGAGGGCCACCGACAGCATCAGACCAAAGTAGAGTTGGCTGTAGGCGCTGGTCATCGTGCTCGCCTGGCCTTGCACCTGCAGGCGAGCACCTTTCGGCAGATCCTTGCCTGTCTCGTCGATCGCGCGAGTCACGGCGGCACTGACGGCGCCGAGGTCGCGGCCGGCGTTCGATGCATAGATGTCGATCACGGGGATGATGCTCTGGTGGGAGACGACGAGCGGCGAGCCATGCTGCGAGATGCTGCTCATCGCGCCCAGGATCTGCATGTTGCCGCCGCCCGGGTCGTTGTCGCCGCGGTCGATCGGGATCGTTTCGAGATCGTTCATGGTCTCGAGCTGGTTCTGCGGCGTCTGCACGTTGACCAGATGCGAGACGCCGTTCTTGACGTTGAGCCAGAAGCTGGGCGCGGTCTGACCCGAACCCGACAGGCTGGCGAGCGCGTTGTGGGCGACGTCGGCTTCGGTCAGGCCGGTGGTGAGCGCAAACGCGCGCGAGCTCGCGATGCGCAGCGTGGGCGCGCCGAAACCCTGCTGGATGCGGGCGTCGACGAGGCCGGGGATCCGGCGGAGGCGGCGCAGCAGGAGCTTGGCATATTCGTAGTTGGCGCCGGTGTCGCGGCCGATGACCTGCACGTCGATCGGCGAGGGCAGGCCGAAGTCGAGGATCTTGGCGGTGATGTCGCCGGGCAGGAACGCGAAGGAGGTGCCGGGGAATAGGGCGGGCAGATGACGGCGGAGGATTCGGCGGTAGCGGTCGACGGGAGAGTCGGCGCGCCTGAGGCTGATGACGAGGTCGCAGTCCGAGGGGCCGATCGTGCCGGAGGCGCCATAGGCCTCGTTGATGCCGCTCACGGGCAGGCCGCAATTGTCGGTCACACCTTGGACCTGACCGGGAAGGAGATGGCGGATCTGGGCGTTGACCAGGG
This sequence comes from uncultured Acetobacteraceae bacterium, assembly GCA_964249235.1. Lineage (GTDB taxonomy): Bacteria > Pseudomonadota > Alphaproteobacteria > Acetobacterales > Acetobacteraceae > CAXTPV01. The sequence continues at coordinate 7,370 of CAXUBM010000044.1, forward strand.
CGGCGAGCTTGGCGGAATCCTCGATGCGCGTGCCGATCTGGGCGCGCATGTGCATGTCGATCTCGTCGGAGTTGATGCCCGGGAAGAAGTTGCGGCCGAGGAACGGGACCAGCGCCATGGAGACGAACGTCAGGGCGAGGAAGCCCACGATGAAGCGGACGCGGTTGAGCACGGCGAGCGCGAGCAGGTCGCGGTAGCCGTTGCGGAACGTCCTGAAGCCGGCTTCGAAGGCGCGCTGGAACCGGGCGAACGGGTTCCTGGAGACCGGCTGGTCATGGCCGTGCGAATGCGATCGCAGCATCCAGGCGGCCATGGTGGGGACCAGGGTGCGCGACAGGATGAAGGATGCGAGCATGGCGAAGACGATGGCCATCGCGAGCGGGGCGAAGAGGTAGCCGGCGATGCCGCTGAGGGTGAAGAGCGGCAGGAAGACGACGCAGATGCACAGCGTGGCGACGAGTGTCGGGACGATGATCTGATTGGCGGCGTCGATGATCGCTGCCTCGAGTTCCTGGCCGGTTTCGAGGTGGCTCGCGATGTTCTCGACCATGACGGTTGCGTTGTCGACGAGGATACCGACGGCCAGTGCCAGGCCGCCCAGCGTCATGACGTTGATCGACTGGTGCAAGGCGGACAGCAGGGCGATCGAGGCGAGGATGGAGAGCGGGATGGAGGCGACGACGATGGCGGTCGCCTGCCAGCTGCCGAGAAAGACGAGCACGAGGATCCCGGTGAGCAGCGCGGTGATGCCCATCTCGCGGACGACGTCGGAAATCGAAGCCCGGACGAATGTCGAGGCGTCGTTGAGCGTCTTGAGGGTGACGCCGGGCGGGAGCGTCTTCTCGATCTCGGGAAGCAGGCGCTTGACGCCGTCGACGACGGCGAGCGTGGAAGCGTCGCCGGCCTTGAGGATCTCGATCAGAACCGCCTGCTGTCCGCGGACGAGGACGATGTTGGTCTGCGGCGGGCCGCCGCTGTGGACGTAGGCGACGTCGCCCAGCGTGACGATGGCGTTGCCGACCTCCTTGACCGGCATGGCGTTGAAGGTGTCGACGTCGATCGGGGTCGCGTTGGTGGTGACGAAGTAATCGAACTTGCCGATCTTCTGGTCGCCGGCGGGCAGGACGATGTTCTGGCGGGCGAGTGCGGCCTGGACGTCGGCGGCGGACAGGCCGTGCTCGATCAGCTTCTCCTGGTTGAGGTCGACGTCGACGAACTTCGACATGCCGCCATAGGGCGTGGGGATCGCGACGCCCGGCACAGTGACGAGCTGCGGGCGGATGAAGTTGGAGGCCAGATTGTAGATGTCGGTGACCGGCATGTCCTTGGCCGCGACCTGGAGATCGAGGACGGGCACGCTGGAGGCATTGTAGACCAGCACCTGCGGCGGGGTCATGCCGGCGGGCATCTGCTTGAGCACGGTCTGCGAGGTCGCGGTGATCTGGGACTGGGCGGCGGCGATGTCGGTGCCGGGCTGGAAGAAGATCTTGACGATCGCGCGGCCGTAGAGGGACTGGCTCTCGATGTGCTGGATGCCGCCGACGTCGGTGGTCAGCGTGCGCTCGAAGTAGTAGACGACGCGGCCCGACATGTCCTCGGGCGAGAGGCCGTTGTAGGTCCACACCACGGCGACGACCGGGATGCCGATGTTGGGGAAGATGTCGGTGGGCGTGCGCAGCGTGGCGAGACCGCCGAAGACGAGGATCAGGATCGCGAGCACGACGAAGGTGAGCTTCTGCCGCAATGCCATGACGACGAGGGCGTTCACGCGCCTGCATGCTCCGCTTCGAACCGGCACAGCGGGTAGCCGGGCCGGCGGACGCGCTCAACAAAATTTGGATTTAACCAACCTGCGTCTGGCCTGATCGATCCAGCCCCAGGGGGCTGCCGCCGGACCCGGCCAGGCGCCGGGCGCCTGGGCCCCGTCTCAGGTTGCTATTCGCGAGTCCGCGGCGGCGGCGGCACGGCGGATCAGGACTTGTTGCCCGGGTAGGCAGGCGAGAGGCCATTGATCAGGGTGTCGCGCGTCCGCAGCTCGCAATTCGGGACGTCTTCGAGTTCCCGGAGCGCGCTGCCGTAATGGGTGCAACGCCCGGTGTGGGTCTGCGGCGCGTCGTTCGGATCCGGCGGTGGCGTGCAACCGGCGGCGAACAAGGTGATCAAGACGATCGCCGGCCGCAGGCCCGTGACGGCGTCTCTCCCCGAGGGAGATGGTCCGGCCCCGCTCACCCGAACAGCAACGAGAAGCGGCTTCCTCGGGGCGCGATCGGCTCGATCGTGACCTCGGCGCCGTGCAATCCGGCGATCGCCGCCACGAGACTCAGACCCAGTCCGCTGCCCGGCAAGTGCCGGCTGCGGTCGGCGCGGTAGAAGCGCTTGAGGACCGAACAGCGGTCGGTGTCGGAAAGGCCGATCCCGTCATCGACGACCGCGAGGAAGCGACGCTGCCCGTCGCGCCCGACGACCGTCTGGACGCGACCGCCTTGCGGCGTGAACTTCACCGCATTGTCGAGCAGGTTGGCGACCGCCTCCATCAGCAGATCCCGATCGCCCTCGACGGCGGCCGGCTCCTCGATCCTGAGCGAGATCGCGATCGCCTTCGTCTCGGCGACGGGCTCGTAGAGTTCGATCGCGTCGGCTGCGATCTCGCCCAGGTCGGCGTGCCCGAAGCCCGCGCGCCTGGCCCTGCCCTCGATCTCGGCGATCCTGAGCAGCGCGTTGATAATAGTGAAGACGCGATCGAGGTCGGCGATGGCGCGGTCGATACCGGCGCGCAACGCGTCGGCGTCGCCGGCCCGGTTGCGCGTGCCTTCGAGGGTGGCGCGGACGCGGGCGAGCGGGGTTCGCAGGTCGTGGGCGATGTCGTCGCCGCCGGCTGAGCCTGCTGCGGCAGGCGGACGCCGAGGTGA
>CAXUBM010000045.1:0-1806 GCA_964249235.1 uncultured Acetobacteraceae bacterium
CGCGATCATGATGCTCGACTTCGCGCTCGACGCCGAGCGGAACCAGGGCAAGAGCTCGCGCGAGGCCATCCACCAGGCCGCGCTGCTGCGCTTCCGGCCCATCCTGATGACCACGCTCGCCGCGCTCATGGCGCCGGGCGCCGATGGCCGCGCCTGCGTCGCCTCCTCCTCGGTGAGCGCTGCCCGATGATCGCTCCCGACGCCCGCGTCGCCTTTCTCGGTCTTGCCCAGGCGGCCCGGCGCGCCGGGCTCGGCACGGGCGTATGGTCGTCGCTCGAGGAGGCGCTGGGCGCCGTCCGCGAGACCGGCCGAACCCACCCCGGGGCGGACGCGGCCCGTGCCTGCGACCGTCTCTCCCCTGTACATGCCGAGCGTGGGGGCCTCCTCGCCCGCGCGACCGCCGCTCTTGCCGAGGCCAGCCGGTGAGGGCAATCATCTTCGACCTCGACGGCACGTTGGTCGACAGCGCACCGGACATCGCCGCCGGCATCAACCGCATGCTGGCCGACCAGAACCTGCCGCCGCTGCCGGTGCGCGCCATCGAGCGGCTGACCGGCGAAGGTGCCTCCGTGCTGGTGGCGCGCGTCCTGGCGGAACTCGGCGTCGACGCCGACGAGGCCCGCGTCGCGCGCGACACTGCGCGCTACCTCGCCCACTACCGGGAGCGGCCCTGCGTCCACTCCACCCTCTTCGCCGATGCCGCCACGGCGCTGCCGGCGTTGCATGACGCCGGGATCGTCATGGGCATCTGCACCAATAAGCCGGAAGCGCTCGCCACGGAGGTGCTGCGCGTTCTCGGCCTTCTTTCGTTCATAGGCATCGTCGTCGGTGCAGACACCACGGCGGCACGCAAGCCCGATCCGCTGCCGCTGCGCCATGCTCTCGCCTCTCTCGGCGTCGACGCGGCCAACGCCATCTATATCGGCGACACGGCCATCGACCGCGACTGCGCCCGCGCCGCCGGCGTGCCCTGCCTCCTCGTCGACTGGGGCAACGGGCGCGAGCTCGACGTGCCGACCGCCATGCGTCTCGCCCGCTTCGCCGACCTCCTCCCACGCGTCAATTCTTGACCACTCTGCTCGCCACGGTCGCCCGACGTGCGGCGAACGTGCCCATGCCGCTCGATCCGAGCCACGCATCCTTCTCCGTCGACGAGCGCCGCTCGCACGCTGCCCAGACCGGTATCGGTCGCGACTGTGCCGCGCTCCGCAATCCAGGCGCCTGCTTTCACATCGGCCAGATCCTCACCCCGCATCCGCTGAGCGGAAAGGGCCGGTGCTCGTCACTTGGCCGCGCGGAAGTAGGATGGTCGGCACGGCCGGGTCGTTCGCCGTAGAAGACGTCGTGGCCGACGAGCGCCGTGCGCAACTCGTTCGAGTGCTCGTTTAAATTCTTTCGACAACGTATTCGTCGCCGCCTCGGCGTTGTCGATGAGGGCGACGCCCGACCCTTGCTCCAGGATAGACTTGGTCCCTGGCGTGGATCGACCTCTCTCTGTTCTCCGCTTCTGGCCGGGTGGTTAGCCCGAGGATTGCACGGCGCGCGGCGTTGTAGACCTCCTTTACCATTTAGGGGGCAGACGATTTGGCTGCCCTTCCACCGATTGTCGCCTGGCGACGCTGCTCGCCTCCGCGGCCGAGCGCTTCGGCCATGCCGAAATCGGCGGCTTGGCATCGATGTCGAGCTGCCGGCGAGTTCAGCCTGCTTCATGATGTTCCAATACAGCGTGCGACCGTGCTCGAGATGCTCCAGCACGGCCGCTCCGCCTCGTCGGCATCGCGTGCGGCGATACCGTCCGCAATCCGC
>CAXUBM010000045.1:1906-10251 GCA_964249235.1 uncultured Acetobacteraceae bacterium
GAGGCGCACCGCCTGGCCAGGGCGACCGAGTTCGGCGCCGCCCACGTCGTCAACCCGCGCGAGACCGACCCGGTTGAGGCCGTCCTCGCGCCGGCGGCCGCGGCGCCGAACTCGCCATGGACATCTCGGACAGCAACGCCGGCCGGCTGACCGCGCTACGCGCGAGTAAGGCCGGGGCAGGGCCCTCGATTCGACACCGTTCTCCGTCTCCGCCTACTGGATCGTGAAGCCGCCGTCCACAACGAGGTTTTCGCCGTTGATCATGCCGGCGGCATCGCTCGCGAGATAGAGCGCCGCGAGTGCGATCTCCTCCGGCTGCGCGAAGCGGCGTGTCGGGATGCGCAGCTTCATCGCCTCTCCCGGCTCCCCGGCCCACACCCGGCGCCCGAGCTCCGTCTCGACGATCGTCGGGCTGATCGCGTTGACGGTGACGCCGCGCGGTCCCCATTCCAGCGCGAGGAGTTTCGACATGTTGATGATCGCCGCCTTCGCCGCCGAATAGGCGACGTGGTGCGGCAGCGCCACGATGCCGGCCTGAGAGGCGATGTTGACAATCCGCCCCGACCGCTGTCTCAGCATGACGCGTCCGACCTGACGCGACATCAGGAACGGCGCGCGCAGATTGAGCGCGATATGCGCATCCCAATCCTCCATCGTCACATCCTCGGCTGGTGCCAGGCGCGCCAACCCCGCATTGTTGACCAGGACATCGATCCGCCCGCAACTGGCCGCTGCCTGCTCCACGGCCTCGATAAGGGCGGCATCGTCGGTCACGTCGACCACATGGCTCAGGTGACGCCCCCGGCCACCGAGACGTTCAGTCACCTCGCCGACCTTCGGGTCGCGGTCGAACAGAACGAGGCGGGCGCCTCGCCCGGCGAAGACCTGCGCGATCGCAAGCCCGATGCCTGACGCGCCGCCGGTCACCAGGGCCACCTTGTCGGTGAAGTCGAAGACCTTGTCGAACGTGAAATCCGTCATGATCGCGTCCCTCCTCCGCTCTCGGACCGACGAGGCAGCTTGCGGTCGAAACCTCCCGTAAAGCCAGCCCAAGCGGCCGACAAGAGACACTGGCCGACCGTCGAGAACGTCTCTGCGCTGGTTCCAGCCGCAGCCCGGTTGCCTTGCAGCAGCATACCACGGTTGTGCGTTTCTGGATCAATCCGCGGTCCGGCGATCAAGGCGGCTACCGACCGTTACGGAGCTGAGGACCATTTCTGACGGCCTGCCGCGATGTTCGGCCAACGCTGGCGACCTCGAACGAGACGCTGCGGCGCGCGTCTCTCACGCAGGTCCGGTCAGTCCATCTTGACGTCGGATCAGCGGGCTTCGATGGCCAAGCGGCAAGGCATCGAGATCGCGAAGACGATCAGTCGCAAGCCGCGCTACGTCAGTTTCGACGAGCCGAAGGCCTCGCTCGGCGAAGCCGAGGCCGTGCGGATCATCGAGCAGGTTCGTGTCCTCAGGTTCACCGACATCATCGACGCCTTATGGTTCCGAAGGAGCGCAAGTTGCAGGAGCTGATCCTCGCCCATACGGCGCCCGAGAACCACGCTGACTTGGGAAAAGAGCTGAGGGGATGGGCACGATCACCAAGTCGGTCGTCGCCGAGACGGGCAGCAAGCAGAAGCAGCGCTTCGACATCCGCGGCCGTCTCAACCTGCCAGTCAGTGTGATCTCGGGGAGGCAATCAACGGAAGGTCCTACTCGCCAAGTGGCTGGTCGAGCATCCCAACGTCCTCATCATCGACGAACCGACGCGTGACGTCGACGTCGGCGCCAAGATGGCGATCGTTGAAATCATCTCGTCCGAGCTGGAAGCCGTATCCTACCGCCAGGGTTGATGGGCCTGTCTCTCGCACTTCTGCTCGAGCCTGGATGAACCGACCAGACTTACCGCTCGAGGGGATGCACGCTCGGTCGCGGCGTTGTTCAGTCCCGGGCGGTCCGTCGACCTCGACGTCACCCGACGCGCCCGCCGCGGACCTCCGGGATCCAAGGGGCTCGCCCCTTGGCGGGTCCAGGGCAGAGCCCTGGCATCAATAGACCACCACGCTCCTGATGCTCTCCCCCGCCTGCATCAACGCGAACGCATCGTTGATCTGCTCCAGCCCCATCACATGCGTGATCATCGGATCGATCTCGATCCGCCCGTCCATGTACCAGTCGACGATGGTCGGCACGTCCGTCCGTCCGCGCGCACCGCCGAACGCCGAGCCCTTCCAAACCCGTCCCGTCACCAACTGGAACGGTCGGGTCGAGATCTCGCGTCCCGCTTCCGCCACCCCGATGATGACGCTTTCTCCCCAGCCTCGATGGCAGCATTCGAGCGCCGTCCGCATCACGCCCACATCGCCGGTGCAGTCGAATGTCCAGTCCGCGCCACCATCCGTCATTGCCACCAGGTGTGCCACCAGATCGCCTTCGACACGCTTCGGATTGACGAATGCCGTCATCCCGAACCGCCGTCCCCAATCCTCCTTGCCGTCATTGAGGTCAACGCCCACGATCCGCGCCGCCCCCGCCAGCCGCGCCCCCTGGATCACGTTCAGCCCGATCCCGCCGAGCCCGAACACGATCACGGTCGCACCCGGCGTTACCCGCGCGGTGTTGACCACCGCCCACACGCCCGTCGTCACCCCGCAGCCCACGTAGCAGGCCGACTGAAAGGGCGCGTCCTCGCGGATCTTCGCCACCGCGATCTCCGGCAGCACGGTGAAGTTCGAGAAGGTCGAGCAGCCCATGTAGTGGAACACCGGCCGCCCCCGGTGCCTGAACCGGCTGGTCCCATCCGGCATGACGCCGCGTCCTTGCGTGGCTCTGATCGCCGTGCCCAGATTGGTCCTGCGCCTCAGGCAGCTCCTACACTGGCGGCATTCGGGCGTGTAGAGCGGAATCACGTGGTCGCCCGGCCCGACCGAACGCACTCCGGCGCCCACCTCGCGCACGACCCCCGCCCCCTCATGCCCGAGCACGCAGGGGAACAGCCCCTCGCTGTCCAGTCCATCGAGCGTGTAGGCGTCGGTGTGACAGATCCCCGTCGCCTTGATCTCGACCAGCACCTCGCCGTCCTTGGGACCATCCAGATCCAGCTCGACGATCTCGAGCCTCTTCTTCGCCTCGAACGCCACCGCGGCCCGCGTCTTCATCGCTCCACCCTCCCGGCCCCGAGCTTCTTCAACCGAGCCAGCCGCCGTCGACGACGAAGTCGCGCGCGCTCACCATCCGACTGTCGTCGGCCGCCAGCCACAGCACCATACGCGCCACGTCCTCGGCGTAGATCCGCTCCGGTAGGCACTGGCCCGTCCGCCGCCGCTCCTCGCCTTCCGGCGTCATCCACAATTCGAGCTGCCGCTGCGTCATGATCCAGCCCGGATAGACGATGTTTGCGCGTATCCCGTGCGGCCCGAGATCGCGCGCCAGTCCTCGCGTTAGCCCGATCACACCCGACTTCGCCGCCGTGTAGGCCGGCATCCCGCCGCTGGCCAGCAGGAACGAGTTCGAGCTCATGTTGATGATCGAGCCGCCGCCCGCCTTGATCATCCCGTCCTTGACAGCCTGGGCGCAGAAGAACTGGTGGCGCAAATTGGTCGCGATCCGGTCGTCCCAGTATTCAGGCGTCACCTCGTCGATCGGATGTCGATCGTCACGCGCGGCATTGTTGACCAGCACCGTGAAGTCGCCGAGTTCTTCACGCAACGAGGCGATCGCCGCCCGCAACGCGGCAATGTCGCGCAAGTCCACTTTGCGGAACCGCACCACCGCCTCGTTGCCGACCGAACCGATCAGCGTCTCCGCCGCCGCTCCGTCGAGATCGAGGAATCCCACCGCGCTGCCTTGCTCGATGAAGTGCGCCACGATGCTCGCGCCGATCCCCGATGCACCTCCGGTGACCAGGACCCGCCGGCCGCGCAGGCTCGGATAGGTCGCGAACTGCCCCGCCATAGTGTCTCCCCTCTTCGGCGCCCGCACCTAAGCACGCCGAAGAGGAGGTGTCGCGGGGTCTACTCGGCCGCTTCGCCGCTCTTGCGCCCGCGCCGTTTGGTTTCCGCAGGCACTGCCGGTGCCGCGATCGCCGGCTTGCGGCCGAGCCCGATCTTCTTGGCCAGCGACGAGCGATGCTCGGCGTAGTTCGGCGCCACCATCGGGTAGTTCGGCGGCAAGCCCCACTTTTCCCGATACTGGTCCACTGTCATGTTGTAGGCGGTCTGCAGATGCCGCTTCAGCATCTTCAGCTTCTTCCCGTCCTCCAGACAGATGATGTAGTCCGGAAACACCGAGCGCTTGATCGGCACCGCCGGCTCGCGCGTCTCAGCCGGAGGCGCTTCCACGCCGAGCCCGCGCAACGTCGAATAGACCTGCTGGATCAGCGCCGGCATGCCGTTTGCCGGAACCGGATTGTGGCCGACATGAGCCGCCACGATCTGCGCGGTCAAAGCCAAGAAGGGATCCGGCAAAGTCTCGTTCGACATGTGCACTCGTTACTGTTCGATGTTGCACGGCAATATAAGTGCGCCGTGATCAAAGTCCATGCTGGCGCACAGGGCTGTCAGAGCCACCACTTCACCGGTTCCTGCTCGACGTCGTCGGAAGCCGCCGAAATCGCGCCCGGCCCCGCGTCCGGACGAGGGCGCCGTGCCGCCGCTCGCTGCGCCCGCGCCTCGTCGAGCAGCGAGCGCTCGGTCAGCAATTGCTCGCGCAAGACACGCGCCTCCTCGATCGCCTCGTCTCGCTCGAGCTCCGCATGCCCGATGCGCGTCTGCAACGTCTTGATGGTGAGCATCGCGTCGGCCAGCTTGCGCTCGGCCTGCTCGCGCAGTGTTCGCTCGGCCGCATGATCGTCCGTCGCGCGCTGCTCGCGCCCCTCCTGCGCCCGCGCGGGACCTGCGGGGGGCGTATCCCGCCGCGGCCGCACGACGCTGACCTGCACCTCGCCGTCCTGAACGAACCGGTGCCGCCGCGCGTTGCCGGACGGGTAGCCGCCTCCCGTCCCCCTCCGTTCCGCCGCGGGCGCCGCGTCGGAGCGGAACGACCGCTGACCGAACTGGCTCAACGCCTGACGCATGCGCGCCTCTGCGTCTTCCTCGCTTCGCGCCGTGTCATCGGCCCGCCGGTCGCCTTCCAGCCGCAACGTCGATTGATCCGTCGATGTCATCCGGGGACCACCGGTCGAATGATCCTGTTCGAAATCGTCCAAGCAGAGATCCTCTGGACTTGATGAGCCGAGCCGCAATGTGATCGTCGCGACCCGCCCAATTTGCATTGCCCGAGCAGAGTTCGGAAAGAATCCGGAGCTCTAAGCGCCGGACGCCGCACCATAGACTTGGAGCCCGCCAAATACAAATCCGCTTTCCAAATCAACGCGGCCCCCTCTCCGGCGGGACGCGCGGCGGTCCCATCAGCGCCGGCTGAAACAACACCGCCGCCACCAAAGTGCAGATCAGCGCCAGCGCCATCAGCTCGCCCATGCTCGAAAGTCCCGGCTGCGGCGAGAGCCACAAGCTCGCGAACGCGGCTCCCGTCGTCATCGCGCTGAATAGAACCGCCCGCGTCAACGTCGACTGCAACAGCGACGTGGCACCGCGCCTCCAGGCCATCACATAATAGATCTTGAAAGCCACACCGACGCCGAGCAGCAGCGGCAATGCCACCACGTTGGCGTAGTTCAGAGGCTGGCCGATCAGCACGCAAAGCTCCAGCGTCAGCAAACCCGCCACCAGCAACGGCAGCAACGTCAGCAACACATCGACCGGCCGACGCAGCGCGGCCAGCAGAACCAGCGCGATCGCCGCCACCGCATACAGTCCCGCATGCGCGAACGCCTCCAGCACCGTCCGCCGCGAGGCGGCCAGCGTCACCGGCGATCCCGCCGCCCGCGGCGCCACCGCCCGCACCGCGCGCGCGAAACGAAGCAACACCGCGTCGTCGCGCGCCTCTCCCGACGGCAACACCTCGACCCGCGCCCGCCCATCCGGCGCGATCCACTGCCTCGCGACCGACGCCGGCAGCGTTTCCACCGTCACGAGCTGCGCGCCCAACGCCGCGCGCAGCAACATTAGATCCGTCCGCAACGGCACCACCAACGCATCCGCCGCCCGCGCCCTTGCTGCGGGCGGCGACCCCGCCAGAGCCGACAGTGCCGTCGCCGCCCGCATCGCCTCTCGTCCCCGCATGTGCGAAAGCTGCGCCGCCGCCTCGCGCAGCGCCCGCACCAGCTGCGCGTCCGAAGGCGCCGGCAGGGCAGGGGTGCTCAATGCCCCCGCCAGCGCCTGCCGCGCCCGCCCGATCATCGCCAGCTTGGCGTCCTGCCCCTCGGGCACCAGCGACAACGCCGTTCGCGTCGCCGACACTTCCGGCAATCCATCCAGCCGCCGAGTCAGCCGCACGGCCGCCGCCAGCGAGTCCGCCGCGATCTCGATCGCCGCGATCCCGCTCGACGGAGCCGAAGCCAAGTCCCGGTAGGTCCGCACCGCGGGCGCGCTCGGCAGTTGCAGATGCGTCGGATCGAAGTCGAAGCGCAGGCGCGGCAACAACAACGTCCCGCCCCCCACCACCAGCAGCGTGCCTGCCACCACCGCCACCCGGTGCGATCCCAGGAACCGGTCGAGTCCTGCCAGCCCGGAAAAGCCGATCCGCTCCGGCTCCGGCGGCGGCGCCAGGATCGTCAGCAGCGCCGGCAACAGCGTCATCGTGGTCGCAAACGCCACCAGCATGCCCACGCCCGCGATCAGCCCGAGCTCGGAAACTCCCGTGTAATCGGTCGGAATGAACGAGAAGAAACCCACCGTCGTGCCCGCGCACGCCAGCGACAGCGGCAGCCCCGCCTTCGCCGCCGAGCGGACCAGCGCCGCCCGCAATCCCGCGCGCTTGCCTCCCCCCCGGCTGCCGGGATCGGGCGCCACGTCGTGCCGCTCGGCCCGATAGCGCACGCTGAACTGGATGCCGAAATCCGCTCCCAATCCCACGAACAGCACCGCGAACGCGATCGACAGCAGGTTGAACGATCCCACCATCAGCAGCCCCAGCGCGCAGGTGACCGCAAAGCCGACCGCCAGCGTCACCGCCACTGCCCCGATGATCCGAACCGACCGCAACGCCAGCCACAGCACCACCAGCACCGCGAGCGCCGTGCCCAGCGTGCTCACCACCTGGCCGGGCCGCAGCGTGGCGAACTGCTCGTCGTCGATCGGCACCTCGCCCGTCAGCCGCACCGTCGCCCCGAATCGCGGCCCGAGCGCCAGCGACGACGCCGTCGCCCTGATCAGGTCGGTTGCCGCCCGGCCGGGCTGCAGCGCCTTGTAATCGAGCCTCGGCGCCACCCCGACCAGCGCCCGCCTCGCTCCCGCCACGCCCATCGCCGCCTGCCACGAGAACCAGTCCGGCCGGCTCTCCCGCGCCGCCTCCAGCGCACCCGTCGCGTCCCGCAGCAAACGCCCCGCCTGTGCCTCCTGGCCAGGCCGCGCCGCCGCCTGGATGGCCTTCGCCTCCGCCACCAACAGTTCCGCCACCCCGCGCAGGTTTGGATCCCGGGCGACGATCCCCACCACCGGCGCGCTCGCCGCCAGCATGTCCGCGAGCGCGCGTGTCCGCGCGAGCGGCCCGAACAGCAGCGACGACCGCTCGAAAAACTCTCCGCCGTCCAGCCGCGTCACCCTCTCGATCGACCTGCCCGCAAGATGCGACACCAGGGCCGCCGAGGCTGCCGACACCGCCTCCGGAGTCGGCGCGTCGATCACCGCCAGGATCGGCTCGGCCGGAAACAGCCGGTCATACGCGCTCTGCGCCTGTCGCCAGGGCAGGCTCGCCGGCAGCAATCGTTTTGTATCGGTGCTGATCGAGAATGCCGACAGCGAGTAGGCCGCCGCCGCGATTCCCAGCCCCGAAAACGCGGCCACCACCAGCCACGGCACCCGTGTGCAGGTCTCGATCAAGCGCGTCAGCCAAGATTTGAGCACGCGTCCGTTCTCCCAGGAAGGCGGCCGGGGCGTAGCGCGCCGCACCCCCCCCCCGCGCCGCCCCCGATCCCGCCAGGCGCAGCGCGCCCGGACCCGCATAAGTTCTGCCGCGGTGCGGCGCGCGATCCGCGCCAGGCACGAACCCGGGCGAGGCTTGGGGCGCGCGAGCTCCCGCCGCTGCCCGGTCCGCGCGCATTGACGCTGCCCCGGCGCCGACCCAATCTCGGCCCGCGATGATCCTCCTGATCGACAACTACGACAGCTTTACCTTCAACCTCGTCCACCTCCTGGGCGCCCTGGGCTGGCCCTGCGACGTCCGCCGGAACGACGCCCTGACCGCGGCCGACGCCGTGGCGCTCGCCCCCGACGCCATCGTACTTTCGCCCGGCC
>CAXUBM010000046.1:0-3146 GCA_964249235.1 uncultured Acetobacteraceae bacterium
TCCCGCGCCTGGCGGCCGCGGCTTGGGCGCAGGCGGCGCGCGTGGGCGAGGCCGGTGCGGGATGATGTAGGCGGGCCACTGTCATCAAAGTTTCTCGGACAGGGCGGCGACGGGTGCGCCAGATGCGCATCGTCGTTGAGTTCACATCAGGAGTGCTCGAATGTCGCGTCCCCTGGCAGCCCGCTTCTTGGATCGTGGCCTGGCCTGCGCGGTGGCGCTGTCGGCATCGGTGGCGATGGTGGCCGTGCCCGGTCACGCCGCCGGAGACAGCGGCCGGCTGATCGAGACCGGCTCGAGCCTGCTCTACCCGCTGTTCAACCTGTGGATCCCGGCCTATCAGAGCCAGAACCCGAAGCTCCAGATCACCAGCCAGAGCACGGGCAGCGGAGCCGGCATGTCGCAGGCGGCGTCGGGCCTGGTGCAGATCGGGGCGTCGGACGCCTATATGAGTCCGGCGCTGCTCAAGCAGCACCCGAACATGCTCAACATCCCGCTCGCGATCTCGAGCCAGATGGTCAACTACAACGTGCCGGGGCTGAACGACCAGCACATCAAGCTGAGCGGGCCGGTGCTGGCGGCGATCTACCAGGGCCGGGTGAAGACCTGGGATGACCCGGCGCTCGCCAAGCTGAATCCGGGCCTCAAGCTGCCGAGCCACCCGATCGTGCCGATCCATCGCACGGACGGCAGCGGCGACACGTTCATCTTCACGCAGTTCCTGGCCAAGAGCGACAGCGGCTGGGGCGGATCGATCGCCTACGGCACCACGGTGACCTGGCCGTCGGTGCCCGACGAGATCGGCGCGGTCGGCAATGCGGGCATGGTGCAGGCGCTGCAGCGGGCACCCTACTCGATCGCCTACGTGGGCATCAGCTTCAAGAGCGCGATCCAGAAGGAGCAGCTCGGCGAGGCGATGCTGCAGAACAAGGACGGGCAATTCGTGCTGCCGACGTCGGAGACGGTGGTGGCGGCGGCGAGTGCGGCGGCGTCGAGCACGCCGGCCGACGAGCGGATCATCCTGATCTACCTCCCCGGCGCGCAGTCCTACCCGATCATCAATTACGAGTATGCGGTGGTCAGCAAGGCGCAGCCGAACGGGGCCACGGCGAAGAACCTGCGCGACTTCCTCGGCTGGGCGATCTCGGCGGACGGCGGCAACGCGTCGCATTTCCTCGACCAGGTCAGCTTCGTGCCGCTGCCGGATCCGGTGCGGGCGCTGAGCCAGGCGCAGATCGCCAAGATCGGCGGCTGAGGGCACGACCGCGGCGATGCTGGGCTTCCGACGAACTCTCGCCCTGGCAGGCGGACTGGTGCCGGCCAGCGTGGTCGCGATCATCCTGTTCCTGGCGGTCTATGCTTGGCCGGCAATCCGGTTCAACGGCGCCGGCTTCTTCGTGCGGATGACGTGGAACCTCGGCAACCTCTACTCCGACCCGCGCACGGTGGCGGGCGTGTCGGTGTTGCCGGGCGCGCAATACGGGCTGGTGTTCCTGCTGGCGGGGACGCTGCTGACGACCGCGATCGGGATGCTGGTGGCGGTCCCGATCGGGGTCGGAGCGGCGGTGTTCCTGGCCGAGGGGATGCGGCCGTCGGTGTTGCGCACCGCGCTGTCGTTCACGGTGGAACTGCTGGCGGCGATCCCGAGCGTGGTGTTCGGGCTGTGGGGGTTCGCGGTGCTGATCCCGATCCTGAGCCACGCGGTGTTTCCGGCGATGGCCTTCGTGCTGGGCTGGATCCCGTTCTTCGGGCCGCCGTTCGGCAACGGCTACGGGCTGCTGACGTCGGGGCTGCTCCTGTCGCTGATGGTGGTGCCGCTGATCACGGCGACGCTGCGCGACGCGATCGCGGCACAGCCGGCGAGCCTGCGCGAGGCGGCGATGGCGGTGGGGGCGACGCGGTGCGAGACGATCTCCACGGTGTTGCTGCCGGGGCTGCGGCCGGTGCTGATCGGGGCGGCGGTTCTGGCGACGGGACGCGCGCTGGGGGAGACGATGGCGGTGCTGATGGTCAGCGGCAACGCAGCCGACCTGCCGAGCCGGATCTACGGGCCGGTGTCGACGATGGCGGCGTTCATCGCCTCGCAGCTCGACAGCGCGCTGCAGGACCCGACGGGGCTGGCGGTCAAGAGCCTGGCGGAGGTGGCGCTGGTGCTGTGCCTCATCGCGATCGCGGTCAATGCCGGCGCGCGCGTGGTGCTGGCGACGTTCGCGCCGACCCGGCGGGTGGGCTGAAATGCGGGCGCGCCATCTGAAGTCGCGGGCCGGCTGGATCCTGTGCGGGTCGTCGCTCGGAGCGCTGTGCGTCGCGATGGTGTGGATCATTGGCGTGGTGCTGGTGCGCGGCATCGGCGCGCTGGGCGTGTCGACGTTCACCGAGGTGACGCAGGGCAATGGCGGCGGGCTGCTCAACGCGATCGAGGGCACAATCGTGCTGGCGGTGGGGACGATCGTGCTGGCGGTGCCGTTCGGGATCGGGGCCGGGATCTACGTGTCCGAGTTCCGGCATGACTGGTGGGCGCGCACGATCCGGTTCATGACCGACGTGCTGGTGGGGGTGCCGAGCATCGTGCTCGGCTATTTCGGCTACGTGACGATGGTGGAATGGCTGGGCTGGCATTTCTCGGCGGCGGCCGCCTCGATCACGCTGGCGATCCTGTGCCTGCCCTATATCTGCCGGACGACGGAGCTGGCGCTGGGCGAAGTCCCGGTGTCGCTGCGCGAGGCGGCCTATGCGATGGGGGCGGGACCGGCCACGGTGACGTTCGCGATCACGATGCGGGTGGCGATGCCGGCGGTGCTGACCGGGGTGCTGCTGGCGCTGGCGATCTCGGTGGGGGAGACGGCGCCGCTGCTCTACACGGCGGGATGGTCAAACTACCTGTGGAACGGGCACGTGGTGAATTCGCCGGTGGCGTATCTGACCTACGCGATCTGGGCGTTCATCAACGAGCCGTTCGCGGCGGCGAACCGGCTGGCCTATGCGGCGAGCTTCCTGGTCACGGCGTTGGTGCTGGTGCTGGGGGTGACGTCGCGGGTCATTCTCGCCAGGACGGCGGGGCGTCGCTGAGGCAGGGGAGCGAGGGGCTCCGACCCCTGAACCCGTCAAAACGCGGCTTTGAGTTCATGGTCCGTCACGGGGTCTGGGGC
>CAXUBM010000046.1:3156-10134 GCA_964249235.1 uncultured Acetobacteraceae bacterium
CCCCCACCCCCCCAACCCGCGGGGGTGCCTTCCCGGCCCCCGCGCGGGGGGCGGGGCCCGCCCCCCCCCCGGGTCGTGGGCGGCGCCCTCGCCTCCTAGCTTCTCCATCTCGTCGTCGGACGCGCCGTTCCAGGCGGTGGCGGCGACGATCTCCTCATCAACCGGGGCCGGCGCTCCCGCCCCGGGCTGGTCGGCGGGGCGCGCGTCGGCGATGTTCGCCGGGTCGAACGGGGCGGTGCCGGCGCCCTCCCGGTTTTCGGTCGGCGCGTGTTCGCGATCTGGCATGGCGGGTCTCCTCTCCCTGCCAACGCGCGGGCCGGCGCCAAGCTGCAAGCCCTCCCGTCGAGGAGGCGATCGGCCCCGAGTTCCCGCTGATCGGGGGCGGGTCCGGGGGCGCCGCCCCCGGCGACTTGGTTACACGTAATGCTCGGTCAGCGGCGCGAAGCCGTTGAAGCGCTGGCTGGCGTAGGTGGTGACGTAGGCGCCCGTGCTTTCCAGGGTGACGAGGTCGCCGATGGCGAGGTCGAGCGGCAGGCGGTAGTGGCTGCGCTGGTAGAGGATGTCGGCGCCGTCGCAGGTGGGGCCGGCGATGTTGACCGGGCCCGTCCTGCCGCCGTCGTGGGGGGTGGCGATGTTGTATTTGATCGCCTCGCCCTCGGTCTCGGCCAGCCCGCCGAAGCGGCCGATGTCGAGATAGACCCAGCGGACCGGGTCGTCGCCCTTGCGGGTGACGAGGACGACCTCGGACTGGACCACGCCGGCATCGCCGACGATGAAGCGGCCGGGCTCGACGATGATCTCCGGCAGGCGGTTGCCGAAGTGGCGGGTCATGGCGCGCATGATGGCGGCCGTGAACTGGTCGATGTCGGGCACCTCGTCGCGGTAGCGGGCGGGAAAGCCGCCGCCGCAATCGACCATGCGCAGGTCGACGCCGGAGCGCGCCAGGTCGGTGAACAGGGTGGCGACGCGGCTGATGGCGACCTCGTAGGCGCCGGTCTCGGTCTGCTGGCTGCCGACGTGGAAGGACAGGCCGTAGGGATCGAGGCCGAGTTCGCCGGCACGGACCATCAGGTCGCGGGCGTGGTCGAGGGTGGTGCCGAACTTGCGCGACAGCGGCCAGTCCGCGCCCTCGTTCTCGACCAGGAGACGACAATAGACCCGCGCGCCGGGCGCGTGGCGGGCGAGCTTGAGCAGCTCCTCATCGCTGTCGAAGGCGAACATGGGCACGCCGTGGGCGTGGGCACGCGCGATGGCGGACGACTTCTTGATGGTGTTGCCGAAGCTGATCCGCCGCGCGTCGGCACCGGCGAGGAGGCACATCTCGATCTCTTCGATGCTGGCGGCGTCGAAATGCGAGCCCAGGCCGGCGAGCCGGTCGAGGACGGGGGCGGCCGGGTTGGCCTTCACCGCGTAGTAGATGCGCGCCGACGGCAGGCAGGCCTGCAGGGCGCGGTAGTTTTCCTCGACGCGGTCGACGTCGACCACGATGAAGGGCGTCGCGGGGGTGCCGGACGCGAGAAAACGGGCGATCTTGGGGGTCATCGCACCCGTCCTTTCCCACCATGTCATCCGCCTGTTCAGTCTGCGGACGGAGTTGCGAAACGGTCGAACGAACCAGCGACCAAGAAGACCCGCCCGAAACCAGACGGGGCCGATTGCCAGAACGCTTGACGTCGTTGCGTAACCGCGGGGGCCAGAGGCACGTGCGTTGCTGCGTGACGGCGCAATTAGGGCCACCTGCGCGCCGATGCAACCACAAATCGCGCTGGCTCGTTCGATTTGGCGGAGCGAAGTCAATGGAGTTGCGCGCTGTGACGCTTGCGCCACCGAAACGAACCGACGGGCGAAGCAAAACGGTGGTCAAGCTGCCGGGCCGGGGTGGCCTGTCCCAGGAGGTCGACCTGGCCAGCGACGAGGCGCAGCGGCTCGGGCGCGGCGCGCACCGGCCGAGCCAGATCCCGTGGGCGGGATGGAAGCGGGTGCTCAGGCGGACAGGAAACGAGGTGATCTCGGACCGGGTGTCGCTGGCCTCGGCCGGATGCGCGTTCTACGCGGTGCTGGCGATGTTCCCGGCGATCACGATGCTGGTGGCGCTTTACGGGCTGCTGTTCGACCCGCGCACGGTGGAGCAGCAGATGTCGCTGCTGCGCGACATCCTGCCGCAGAGCGCGCTGGAGCTGATCTCGGCGCGGGTGCACCAGCTAGTGACCAAGCCACCGGGCACGCTGGGCTTCTCGTTCGTGGTCAGCTTGCTGATCACGCTGTGGTCGTCGTCGGCGGGGACGAAGTCACTGCTGTCGGCGCTGAACATCGCCTACGAGGAGAAGGAGACGAGAAGCTTCCTGCGTTACCAGGGAACGGCGCTGGCGATGACGCTGGGCGGCATCCTGGGCACCGGGATGGCGATCGCGCTGCTGGTGGCGTTGCCGCCGATCCTGACCTACGTGCCGCAGCGGTTGGGGCTCACCGGTGTGGTCGAGGAACTCGCGATCGGCATCAGGATCGGAAGCTTCGTGCTGATGCTGGGCTTCGTGGTGGTGGCGCTGTCGATGCTCTACCGGTTCGGCCCGGCGCGGCGGTCGGCGACCTGGGGCTGGGTGTCGCCGGGATCGCTGCTGGCGACGCTGCTGTGGCTGATCGCGTCGGTGCTGTTCTCGTATTATGTCGGGCATATCGCGAGCTATGACGCGACCTACGGGCCGCTGGGCGCGATCGTGGGCATGATGATGTGGTTCTACGTCACCGCCTACGTGGTGCTGGTAGGGGCGGAGCTGAACGCCGAGCTGGAGCTGCAGACGGCGGAGGACACGACCGCGGGGGGGATCCAGGCTATCGGGGCGCGTGGTGCCTATGTGGCCGACCATGTCGCGCATGACTGACCGGCGCTAGCGGCGCCGGCGTGTCGTCGTCCGGGGCGTCGGCGACCTCCTCGTTCTGCTCGGCATCGGCGGCATTGATGTCGCGCGGGCCGGCGGGCGTGATGGTGACCTGAGCGATGCCGGCGCTGAGCATATGGAGGCGACGGGCGGCGGCGACCGAGAGGTCGATGATGCGCTCGCCGTGGTCGGGCTGGCGGTCGTTGACGGTGACGACGACGCTGTCGCCGGTGTCGTCGGCGGTCACCAGGAGCTTGGTGCCGAGCGGCAGGCTGGCGTGGGCGCAGGTCAGCTTGGTCTGGTCGAAGCGGGCGCCGCTGGTGGTGCGGTGGCCGACCCAGTGGTTGCCGTAGTAGCTGGCCTGGCCATCCTCGGACCAGGCGTGGGCGGTGGCGAGAGAGGGCAGCAGCGGGACGAGCGAAGTCGAGACAGCGAGCGCGAAGAGGAGGCGTGGCAGCTGGCCAAGCTTCGCCTGTGGCGTCGTCATGTTCTTGTGGCCTCCTCCCGTTCCAGGGCGATTAGGACAGCGGTTGCATGACAGATCAACCGGTTTCTTCACGTCTCCGAGATTGAGATGTTATGTTTGTGCGCCGTACCGAAACGAACACGCCGAGGCCCGACCTCAGGCGATCAGCGAATGAGGCCGGCGATCGGGCTCGATGGATCGGCACCCATGCGGCGCGGCATCCGTCCCGCCCGATGCGCCAGCCGCCCCGCCTCGATGGCGGCGCGCATGGCACCGGCCATCAGTATCGGATCGCCGGCGTGGGCGATCGCCGAGTTGAGGAGGACGGCGGTGCAGCCGATCTCCATGGCGATGGCGGCGTCCGACGCCGTGCCGACGCCCGCGTCGACGAGGACGGGAACGCGGGCCTGCTCGACGAGAAGCGACAGCATGGCGGGATTCTGCAGGCCGAGGCCGGAGCCGATCGGGGCGCCGAGCGGCATGATCGCGACGCAGCCGAGGTCCTCGAGGCGGTGGGCGGCGACGGGGTCGTCGGCGCAGTAGACCATGACCTCGAAGCCGTCGCGGATCAGGGCGTCGGCGGCTTCGAGTGTCGCCTGCATATCGGGGTAGAGGTGCGGGGGCGGGCCGAGAACCTCCAGCTTGACCAGGTTCCAGCCGCCGGCCTCGCGGGCGAGGCGCAGCGTGCGCACGGCTTCGCTCGCGGTGTGGCAGCCGGCGGTGTTGGGCAGGTAGGTGTAGCGGCGCGGGTCGACATGGTCCTGCAGCATCGGCTGGCCGGGGTCGGACAGGTTCACGCGGCGGACGGCGACGGTGACGATCTCGGCGCCGGAGGCGTCGATGGCGGCGGCGGTCTGCTCGAGGTCGCGGTAGCGGCCGGTGCCGACGATCAGGCGGGAGCGGAAGGTGCGGCCGGCGAGTTGCCAGGTGTCGGGAGAGCTATCCATGCCATGCATGTAGGCACCGCTGGGGCATTGCCCCAACCCGACCGGGCCGTGGACCCGGACCCCTTCCGGGGAAAGCCAGGCGTCCGGCGCCCGGCGCCGTGCGGGGCAGAGCGCCGAGCCTCTCAACCGCCGCCGATGAAGTGGACGATCTCGAGGCGGTCGCCGGGCTCGAGCGGGGTTCGGGCGTAGAGGGAGCGGGGAACGACCGCCTCGTTGCGCTCGACCGCGATCTTGCGCGCGTCCAGGCCCAAAGCGGCGAGGAAGGCGTCGAGCGTGGTGCCCGGCGCGGCCGCACGACGCTCGCCGTTCACCTCCACCGCGAAACCATCCGACATGCCGACCCCCGTTTGCCGCTCCATTGCCGGCATATGGCTCCGGCCGGCCCGGGCTTGGAGGGCCGACGCGGAAATGCTAGGGGCCCTGCGGATGGCGCCTCCCCTCGTTGCCGTCCTCAATGGTCCGAACCTCAACACGCTCGGTCTCCGCCAGCCGTCGGTCTATGGCACGGCGACGCTCGACGACGTGGAGCAGGTGTGCGCGGCGGCGGCGGAGCAGATCGGCATCGCGATCGACTTCAGGCAGACCAACGGCGAAGGCGAGCTGGTCTCGTGGGTGCAGGAGTGCCGCGGGCGGGCGCGTGGGATCGTGATCAATCCGGGTGCCTACGCCCACACGTCGATCGCCCTGCTCGACTCGCTGCTCGCCTACGAGCGGCCGGTCATCGAGGTGCACATCAGCAACGTATACCGGCGCGAGGACTTCCGGCATCGGTCCTACGTGAGCCAAGCGGCGCAGGGGGTGATATGCGGCCTAGGTATCCGCGGTTACGCCTTGGCGCTGACCGCGATCGCGGACATCCTGATGGACGAGGACGATCGATGAGCCGGTTGCCTGTTGACGCCGACGCCATCCGGGCATTGGCGGACATCCTGACCGAGACCGGCCTGACCGAGATCGAGGTGGCGGAGAAGGACGTGCGGGTGCGGGTGGTGCGGGCGCCGGCGCCGGTCGCCTCCTACGTGCAGCCGGTGACCGGTCCTGCCCTGATGCCCGCCGCGGCGCCGGCTTCGGCACCAGAGGCGGAGCCGGTGGAGGCGGACCTGTCGCGGCATCCGGGGGCGGTGACCAGCCCGATGGTGGGCATCGCGTTCCTGACGCCGGAGCCGGGGGCGGCGCCCTTCATCAGCCCGGGGCAGACGGTCAGCGTCGGGCAGACGCTGCTCCTGATCGAGGCGATGAAGACCTTCAACCAGATCAAGGCGCATCGCGCCGGCACGCTGACGACGATGCTGGTGACCTCGGGCTCGCCGGTCGAGTTCGGGGAGGTGCTGGCGGTGATCGATTGAGTCTAGCCCCAGGCGGCACCGCCGCGCCGCGCATGTTCCAGAAGATCCTGATCGCCAACCGCGGCGAGATCGCGATGCGGATCCTGCGCGCCTGCAAGGAGCTCGGGATCGGCACGGTGGCGGTGCATTCCACGGTGGATGTGGATGCCATGCATGTCAGGCTGGCCGACGAGGCGGTGTGCATCGGGCCGGCGGCGGCGCGTGACTCGTATCTGAACAAGGCGGCGATCCTGACCGCGGCGTCGATCACGGGGGCGGACGCGATCCATCCGGGCTACGGGTTCCTGGCCGAGAATGCGGGCTTTGCCGAGATGTGCGACGCGCAGGGGCTGGTCTTCATCGGGCCCACCGCCGACCACATCCGGATGATGGGCGACAAGATCCAGGCCAAGGCGGCGATGAAGAGCCTCGGCGTGCCGCTGGTGCCGGGGTCGGACGGCGCGGTGGCCGACCTCGAAGAGGCGAGCCGAGTGGGAGAGGCGATCGGCTATCCGCTGCTGGTCAAGGCGGCGGCGGGCGGCGGCGGACGGGGGATGAAGGTCGCGCAGAGCCGCGACGAGCTGGCGGAAGCCTGGCGGGTGGCGCGCGCGGAGGCGAAGGCGGCGTTCGGCAATGACGAGGTCTATCTCGAGCGCTACCTGGACCAGCCGCGCCATATCGAGCTGCAGGTGCTGGCGGACGAGTATGGCGACGTGGTGCACCTCGGCGAGCGCGACTGCTCGCTTCAGCGCCGCCACCAGAAGCTGCTGGAGGAGGCGGGCTCGCCGGCGCTGGACGCGAGCGAGCGCGACCGGATCGGGGCGGTGACGACGGCGGCGCTGCGCCGCCTCGGCTACCGCAATGCCGGGACGCTGGAGTTTCTCTACCAGGACGGACAGTTCGCGTTCATCGAGATGAACACGCGGCTGCAGGTCGAACACCCGGTGACCGAGATGGTCACCGGCATCGACCTGGTGCGCGAGCAGATCCGCATCGCCGCGGGCGAGCGGCTCGGTTACGGGCAGGCGGACATCGCCTTCAACGGGCACGCGATCGAGTGCCGGATCACGGCCGAGGATCCGCAGACGTTCGCGCCCTCGCCTGGGCGGATCGAGGCTTACCACGCGCCTGGAGGCCTGGGCGTGCGTGTCGATGCGGGGATTTTCGCGGGCTATGTCGTGCCGCCGCACTACGACAGCATGATCGCCAAGCTGATCGTGCATGCCGACACGCGGGCGGGTGCGATCCGGCGGATGCAGCGGGCCCTGGGCGAGCTGGCGATCGTGGGCGTCAAGACGGTGGCGCCGCTGCACCAGCGGATCCTGGCGGAGCCGTCATTCCGACGCGGCGACTATACCATTCAC